>JASIJN010000429.1 GCA_030050125.1 Streptosporangiaceae bacterium
GCCCGCTCCGGCCCACCGTCGTGCCCGCCACCGCCGGGCCCGCCACCGCCGCGCCCGCCACCGCCGGGCCCACGCCCCCGCCCTCCCGAAACCACCCGCCCCTCCAGTCTCCCGGGACCATCCGTCCGCTCCGGCCCCACCCTCGTGCCCGCCACCGCCGCGCCCGCCACCGCCCGGCCCGTCTCAGGCGGCTCGCAAGCAGGTACAAGCCGACATCTCACGGATTCCGTTCATTTGATCACCTATTTTAGACCGATTCGTCCCAACGGGGACCGTAGGAAGTCGAAATGATCAAGCTCAGCTGGCGGACCCGCAGCATGCCGAGGCGAGTAAGACGCGGCCAGGCGAGGCGGGTGGGCGCCGCATCGGGCCTTCGAGACCGCCGCATCGGGCTGACGAGACTGGGGCCAGCCGTTTGTCAGTTGATCGTACTAGTATTCGAATATGAACCATACAGAAACCTTTCTCGAATTACGAGAGCAAGCCATTGCCCTGCGCCGGGCCGGCCGGTCCCGCCGCGAAATCAAGGAACTGCTCGGCATCGGCAGCAACCAGACCCTGAACGAGGTGCTCAAGGGCGAGCCACCGCTTCCGCAGAACGTCCGGCCGAACGCCAAGGATGCCGAGCGGGCGAAGGCGAGAGAGCTACGCCAGCAGGGACTCGGCTACAACCAGATCGCCACCGAACTCGGGGTCTCCAAGAGTTCCGTCTCGCTCTGGGTCAGGGATCTGCCGCGCCCGGAGCCGCTGAGCTACGAGGAATGCCGCCGGAGGATCGCCGAGGGCGTCCGCAGGTATTGGGCAGCGGAGCGGCCGGTCCGCGAGGCCGAGCGAGAGGCAGCCCGGGCGGCAGCCGCAGTTCAGATCGGCCGGCTTAGCGACCGGGAGGTTCTAATAGCCGGCGCTGTGGCCTATTGGTGTGAGGGTGCCAAAAACAAGCCGTACCGTCGAAGCGATCAAATCATCTTTATGAACAGCGATCCCGGGCTGATCAAGTTCTTCCTGCATTTCCTCGCCGTCGCCGGGATCGAGCGGGACAGGCTGCGATGCCGACTGCAAATTCATGAGAGCGCAGACGCCCAGGCGGCGCAGGAATTCTGGCTGAAGGTGACGGGGCTGGAACCCGCTCAGTTCCGCCGCCCCGCCCTCAAGCGTCACAACCCCAAGACCGTCCGGAAGAACACTGGCGACGACTATCACGGATGCCTGCGCATCGATGTCCTGCGTTGCACGAAGCTGTACCGGAACATCGAAGGCTGGGCGGCAGCCGCGATGTCCGCTGCCGCGGCATCGCCGAGTGAAACCTGACTAGCCTCGAACCAGACTCTCTGCTCCCGGGCGAGGGATCGAACCTCGATTAAGGGCTCCAAAGGCCCCCGTCTTGCCGATTAGACGACCCGGGACTGCCCCGACGCCCCAACGATACCGGGATCAGCCAGGTCGGATCCGGCGCCGTGGCATGGATGGCGGCGGGCCGGGTATGAAGATCCACTCACCGAGGTCGGCGCGTCCGGCGCGGTGAGCTTGGCCACATGCTTCAAAAAAAAGTCTGCCCAGGTACTTGCATAACCTACGGCACCGTAGCCTACGGTTACGTAAGCGTATCTGCGCTGGCCCTAGACCCGGCACGTGCGGAACGCCTACACGGCCGCCACCCTCCGATGCCAAGCGAGGACAGCCATGGCCACTTCCGCAGACACGTCCCCCGTGGGCCTCGCCACGCTGGCGCCGCTCACGCCGGCCACGCCCGCCGCACCGTCGGCGCCGCCGGCCGTGAAAGGGCCCAGGCCCGACGTTGAGCCCGAACAGACCGGCCCGGTCGGACAGATCCTGGTCGCGCTGTTCGTCGGCGTTCCGATGATCGCGCTCATCGCCGCGGTCCCGTTGGCCTGGGGCTGGGGACTGGGCTGGCACGACATCGTGATCGCCGTGGTGTTCTACGAGATCTCCGGGCTCGGGATCAGCATGGGCTTCCACCGGTACTTCACGCACGCATCGTTCAAGGCCAACCGGCCCTTCAAGATCGCGCTCGCCGTGGCCGGGACGCTGGCCCTCGAGGGGCCGGTCCTCACCTGGGTCGCCGACCACCGCCGGCACCACAAGTACAGCGACCGGGAGGGCGACCCGCATTCGCCCTGGCGCTTCGGCAATGACTGGAAGGCGCTGACCAAGGGGCTGGCCTATGCCCACATGGGCTGGATGTTCGACCCCAACCGCACCTCGCAGGAGAAGTTCTGCCCGGACTGGCTGGCCGATTCCGACATCCGCCGGATGAGCCGCTGGTTCCCGGCGCTGGTCGCCGCGTCGCTGCTGACGCCCGCCCTGATCGGCGGGCTCTGGGCGTGGTCCTGGGCGGGCGCGCTCACCGCGTTCTTCTGGGCCAGCCTGGTGCGGGTCTCGTTCCTGCACCACGTCACCTGGTCGATCAACTCGATCTGCCACACGTTCGGCAAGGAAGAGTTCAGCGTCAGGGACAAGTCCCGCAACGTCAACTGGCTGGCGATCCTGTCCTTCGGCGAGTCCTGGCACAACCTGCACCACGCCGACCCGACCTGTGCCAGGCACGGGGTGCTCAAGGGGCAGATCGACATGGCCGCCCGGCTGATCTGGGTGGCCGAGAAGCTCCGGTGGGTCAGCGACGTCCGCTGGCCGGAGGAGGCCAGGCTGACCGGCAAGCGCACCGGCGGATCCAGGAGGCTCGGCTCCATGACCAGGCGCATTCCCGCGGCCTCTGGCCAAGTTTCCGGCCGGTGACATGATGGGCCAGTGACAAGCCAGCCCTCGGGGTCGGGCCGAAAGAGGATGACCGGCAGGGAGCGCCGGGAGCAACTGCTCGACGTCGGGCGGCGGCTGTTTGCCGAGCGGGGCCTGGACGGCACCTCCATCGAGGAGATCGCCGCCCGGGCCGACGTCTCCAAGCCCGTGGTCTACGAGCACTTCGGCGGGAAGGAAGGGCTCTACGCGGTCGTCGTCGACCGCGAGGTCGAGCGCTTCGTCGCGATGGCGACCCGGGTCCTCGCGGGCCGCGACACGATGGACAAGTTCGAGGTCGCCGCCGTCGAGTTGCTCAGGTACATCGAGGACAACTCCGACGGGTTCCGGATCCTGGTGCGGGACTCCAACCCCTCATCAGGCTCCGGCACCTTCGCCAGCCTGATCAGCGACATCGCCAGCCAGGTCGAGTACATACTCGGCGACGTGCTCAAGGAGCGCGGATACGACCCGAAGCTCGCCCCGATGTACGCGCAGATGCTGGTCGGGATGGTGGCGTTCACCGGCCAGTGGTGGCTGGACGCCCGCAAGCCGGAGCTGGAGGAGGTGGCGGCGCACCTGGTGAACCTGGCCTGGAACGGCCTGTCCACGCTGGACCCGAAGCCGCAGATCTCCGCCGAGGCCAGGAAGCGGCTCGCCCGCCAGGAGCCCCAGCCCTAACGCCGGACCGCCACCGCGAACACCCGCCGGAACGGGAACACCGTGCCGTACGGGGCCGCCGGGTACGCCTCGGCCATCCGGGCCCGGAATTCGGCCAGGAACTCCTCGGCCAGGCCGGGTGGCAGCGCGGCGATCACCGGGCGCAGTCCCGATCCCTTGTACCACTCGACGACCGGGTCGTCGCCGCGCAGCACGTGCGCGTAGGTGGTCTCCCACGCGTCGACCTCGAGGCCCGCCCTGGCCAGCAGGTCCACGTACTCGGCCGGGTCGGCCGACTGGCGGTTCAGCTGCACGCCGGCCAGCAGCGGGCGCCAGCGATCCGCGCGGGCCAGGTCTTGTATGGCCCGGTGGCTCGGCTGGTCGAAGTTGGCCGGGACCTGGAACGCCAGCCAGCCCCCGGGCCGCAGGAACCCAGCCCACCGGGATAGCAGCGGGTGATGGTCCGGCACCCACTGCAGCACGGCGTTGCAGACGATCACGTCGACCCCGTCATCCGGCGTGTAGTCCCTGACGTCGCCGAGGGCGAAGCTGAGCCGGCCGACGCCGGCGTCCGGCAGGGCCGCGCGCGCCGCCTCGATCATCTCGGCCGAGCTGTCGATCCCGCTGACCTGGGCGTCGGGCCACCGCCGCGCCAGCGCGGCGGTCAGCGTGCCGGGACCGCACCCCAGATCCACCACCACCGAGGGAGCCTCGGCCCCGATCCGCGCGACCAGCTCGAAGAACGGACGCGACCGCTCATCTGCGAACCGCAGGTACTGGCCGGGATCCCACACCGTGCCTCCAGACATCGCGCGCCTCCAGACGTCGCGTTAAATTATCTCGACGTCAAGGTAAATCCCTCCGGCACTCTAGCGCTGGCAAAATCTTGATGTCAAGAGATAGGCTGGCGGACCATGGAACAGGCCGACGCGCGCCAGGACCGGCCGCAGCTGCGCGACGAGGTGGACGAGCTGGTGGCGCAGTGGCGGGCAGAGCGTCCCGAGCTGGACGTGCAGCCGCTCCAGGTGCTGAGCCGGGTGTCCCGGCTGGCCAGGCACCTGGACCGGGCGCGCACGGCCGCGTTCGCCGCCTGCGGCCTGCAGCCTTTCGAATTCGACGTGCTGTCCGCGCTGCGGCGCCAGGGCCCGCCCTACCAGCTGAGCCCCGGCGCCCTGCTCCGGGCGACCCTGGTCAGCTCGGGCACGATGACCAACCGGATCGACCGCCTGGTTGACGCCGGCCTGGTCACCAGGCGCCCCGACCCGCAGGACAAGCGGGGCGTCCTGGTCACGCTGACCGACCGCGGCCGGACCGCGGTCGACGCGGCTCTCGAGGATCTGCTGCGCAGCGAGCGGGAGTTGCTCAACGGGCTCGATGACGCGCAGCGGGGAGAGCTGGCCGCGCTGCTGCGGGTCCTGCTGGCGCCGTTCGACGCCAGCCATCCGCAGGACGGCGCTGGGGGGTAGGCGCGGGGGTTAGGCGCGGGGGTTAGGGGCGGGCGACGGGGGGCACGGGCACGCGGGCAGGACCGGGCACGGCACCGGCCCTCCTATACTCGGCAGGCGTCGCCGCTGTTCAGGAGGCCAGGTGCGCCGCCTCGCCACCCTCCGTGCCGTCGCGGTCATCGCCGCGCTGGCGGCGTGCGCCGTGGCCGCGGGCCCAGCCAGCTCCGTGAGCTCCTCGCCGCGCCGGGCCGGCGTCCCGCCCGCGAGCTACTACCTGGCGCTCGGTGACTCGCTGTCCCAGGGCGTCCAGCCCGACCCGGCCGGGGCCAGCCTGCCGACCGGCCAGGGCTACGCCGACCAGCTCTACGCCGCGCTGCGGGTCGGCGACCCCGGGCTGAGGCTGGTCAAGCTGGGCTGTTCCGGCGAGACCACCAGTACCATGATCAACGGCGGGATCTGCCGCTACCCGGCCGGCTCGCAGCTCGCGCAGGCGGTCGCCTTCCTGCGCGGCCACCGCGGCCAGGTGTCGCTGATCACCATCGACATCGGCGCCAACGACCCGGACTCCTGCATCCAGCTCCCGACCATCACCAAGGTCGTCGCCTGCGTCACCAAGAGCTTCCCCCAGACCACCGTCAACCTCACGAAGATCATGAGCAGGCTGCGCTCGGCGGCCGGCCCCGGGGTGCGCATCATCGGCATGAACTACTACGTGCCCGCCCTGGCCGAGTGGCGCGACGGGCCGCTCGGCCGTCAGGTCGCGCGGCTCGCCGAGCGGCTGGTGGCCGGATACAACCGGCTGCTGAGCGTGATCTACCAGTCGTTCGGCGCCCGCGTCGCGAACGTCTTCGGCGCGTTCCACAGCGCGGACTTCACCGACCAGGTGACGCTGCCTGGCCTCGGCCGGGTGCCCCGCAACGTGGCCGCGATCTGCCTGTGGACCTGGGAGTGCGCGGCGGGCCCGCGCGGGCCGAACGAGCACGCCCGGCCGGTCGGATACGGCGTCATCGCCCTGACCTTCCTGCTCACCGACCTAAATCAAGACCAGCATTCTTAACGCTCCGGCCCGGGGTGACGGCCGGCCCGCCAGGCCATCACGGCCCCGGTGGACAGGCCCGACAGGATGGACCGGCTGGACAGCACCGAGAACATCGAGCCGAGGCTGGCCAGCGAGCCCACCGAGGCAAGCGACAGGATCGAGCCCGCCGAGGCGAACGACAGGATCGAGCCCACCGAGCCCACCGACAGGATCGAGCCCGCGCTGCCGATCGACAGGATCGACCCAGTGGAGCCGATGCTCAGGATCGAGTTCTCCGAGCGGACCAACCTTTTCGGGCCGCGCTGATCTTTCATGCGGGCATTGTCGCACCGGCTCAGGACAACTCCTCGGCCACCTCGAGCCAGCGCTCCTCGAGGCCGGCCTTCTCGTCCTGGACCGCGCGCAGCCGCTCCCCGAGCTCGATCAGCCTCGCGTAGTCGCTGGCGTGCCGGGCCAGTTCCTCGGCCAGCTCGGCCTCCTGACCGGACACCCGGTCGAGCTGGCGTTCCAGCCGGCCGAGCTCCTTCTGCGCGGCCCGCTGCCGGGCGGCAGGCGATACCGCGGTCCTGGCCGACCGTGACGGGGCCTGGGCCGACCCCGAGACGGCGCGTTCGGAACGACGGTCTTCGCGGTTCAGGTACTCCTCGACCCCGCCCGGCAGGTAGGCAAGCCGGCCGCCGATCAGCGCCACCACATGGTCACACACGCGTTCCAGGAAGTAGCGATCGTGGCTGACCACGACCATCGAGCCCGGCCAGCCGTCCAGCATGTCCTCGAGCTCGGTGAGCGTGTCGATGTCCAGGTCGTTGGTGGGCTCGTCGAGCAGCAGCACGTTCGGCTCGTCCATCAGCGCCAGCATGAGCTGCAGCCGCCGGCGCTCGCCCCCGGACAGGTCGCCCACCGGCACCCACTGCCGGTCAGCGCGCAGGCCGAGGCGGTCCAGCAACTGGCTGGCGGACATCTCACGGCCGCCGATCCGGACCGAGGCCCGCACCTGCTCGGCGGCCTCGAGGGCGCGCAGCCCGGGATCCACCGCGGCCGGCTCCTGGGCCAGCCGGCCGATCCGAACCGTCTTGCCCCGCACCACCTGGCCGGTGACCGTCAGCCCGTCAGGGACGGTGCCCGCGAGCAACTGCAGCAGCGTGGTCTTGCCGCTGCCGTTCACGCCGACCACGCCCACGCGCTCGCCCGGCCCCAGCCGCCACGTCACATGGTCGAGCAGGGCCCGCCCGGCGGCGAGCACCGAGACGTCCTCGAGTTCCAGCACGGTCTTGCCGAGCCGGGCTGTCGCCAGCCGGGACAGCTCGACGGTGTCGCGCGGCGGCGGCTCGCCGGCGATCAGCGCGGTGGCCGCCTCCACCCGGAACTTCGGCTTGCTGGTCCGGGCCTGGGGCCCGCGGCGCAGCCAGGCCAGCTCCTTGCGCAGCAGGTTGCGGCGGCGCTGATCGGTGGCCTCGGCGATCCGGGCCCGCTCGGCCCGGGCCAGGACGTAGGCCGAGTAGCCGCCGTCGTAGCCGTGCACCCGGCCGTCGGCGACCTCCCAGGTCCGGTCGGTCACGGTGTCGAGGAACCAGCGATCGTGGGTCACCACGACGAACGAGCGGACGTGCTCGGCCAGGTAGCCGGCCAGCCAGCGGACCGCGTCCAGGTCGAGGTGGTTGGTCGGCTCGTCGAGCAGCAGCAGGTCGTGAGGACGGCGCAGCAACGCGGCGAGCGCCGCCCGGCGGCGCTCGCCCCCGGAGATGCGCTCCGCGGAATCGTGCAGGCCGATCCCTGACAGCAGCGCCGAGATCGCCGAGCGGCCGCGCGCGTCCGCCGCCCACTCGTGCTCCGGGAGCGAGCCGAAGACCAGTTCCCGCACCGTGCCGGACAGCTCCTCGGACTGCGGGAGGTAGCCGAGGTTCAGGTCGCGGGCCCGGGTGGCCCGGCCGGAATCCAGCTCGGCCCGGCCGGCCAGCGCCTCCAGCAGCGTGGTCTTGCCCGCGCCGTTGCGGCCGACGACGCCGATCCGGTCCCCGGCGGACACGCCGAGCGACACCCCGTCCAGCAGCACCCGCGGCCCGTAGGCCTTGCTGGCCGCCTCCAGCGTGACGAGCGGCTGGACCGGGCTCACCGCTCCGCGCTCGCGCGGATGACCGCGGCGCCTGCGGC
>JASIJN010000430.1 GCA_030050125.1 Streptosporangiaceae bacterium
GCGCCTGCTCGACCGGGTGACCCAGACGGAGGCCCCGACGCAGGAAAGGGCGGCCTGATCGATGACTGTCGTCTATGACAACGTCGGCGACGAGACCGAGCGTACGGGAGCGGTCCCGGTTCGCCGGATCACGTTCACGGTGAACGGGCGGAAGAAGGTGGCCGAGGTAGAGCCGCGGCTGCTGCTGTCGCACCTGATCCGGCGCGGGCTCGGGCTGACCGGCACGCACATGGGATGCGACACCACCAACTGCGGCGCGTGCACGGTGCTGGTGAAGGGGGCAGGAGAGGCGGGCGGGGGGCGGCCGGTGAAATCCTGCACGATGCTGGCCGTTCAGGTGGACGGGCGCGAGATCACCACGGTCGAGGGCCTGGCCACCGCCAGCGAGTTGCACCCGCTGCAGGAGGGCTTCAAGGAGGAGCACGGGCTGCAGTGCGGCTTTTGCACCCCCGGCATGATGCTGGCCGCCAAGGCCCTGCTGGACGAGAACCCGGACCCGACCGAGGAAGAGGTCCGCTGGGCACTGTCCGGCAATCTCTGCCGCTGCACCGGCTACCAGAACATCGTCAAGTCGGTGCTATGGGCCGCCGCCAAGCTCAGGGCGCAGGCCGCGGGCTGATCTAGATGGGAGACGGCAGATGACGGCGCAGGCGCTGGACGAAATCAAGATCGGCGGGCTGGGCGCGAGCCGCAAGCGGGTCGAGGACAACCGGTTCATCCGCGGCAAGGGCAACTACACCGACGACATCACTCTGCCCGGCATGCTGCACATGGAGATCTTGCGCAGCCCGCTGGCGCACGCCCGGATCAAGTCGATCGATGCCAGCAAGGCGTGGGACATCCCCGGCGTGCACCTGGTGCTGACCGGCGACATGATGGCGACCAGGAACCTGGCCTGGATGCCGACCCTGTCGTACGACACCCAGGCGGTGCTGGCCACCGACAAGGTGCGGTTCCAGGGCCAGGAGGTGGCCTGCGTCATCGCCGACGACCCGTACATCGCCAAGGACGCCTGCGAGGCGATCGACGTCGAGTACGAGCCGCTGCCGCCGATCGTGAACCCGATCCAGGCCGTGGCCGACGGCGCGCCGGTGATCCGCGACGACAAGGAGAACCAGGCCGACAACGTCATCTACAACTGGGAGGTCGGCGACGCGGCCGGGACCGACCGGGCGTTCGAGCAGGCCGACGTGATCTCCCGGCTCAAGCTGCACTATCCGCGCTCGCACCCGAGCCCGATCGAGTGCTGCGGCTCCATCGCCGACTTCAACCGGGCCACCTCGAAGCTGACCGTGTACATGACCACGCAGGCGCCGCACATCATCCGGGCTGCGGTCGCCCTGGTCGCCGAGTTGCCCGAGCACATGATCCGGATCATCTCCCCGGACATCGGCGGCGGGTTCGGCAACAAGGTGCCGGTCTACCCGGGTTACGTCTGCTCAATCCTGGCCTCCATCCTGCTCGAACGCCCGGTGAAGTGGATCGAGGACAAGACCGGCAACCTGATCTCGACCGGCTTCGCCCGCGACATCTATCTCGACGGCGAGATGGCGCTGCGCAAGGACGGCAAGATCCTCGGGGTCCGGATGCACTGCGACGCCGACCACGGCGCGTTCTTCTCCGACGCCCAGCCGAGCAAGTTCAAGATCGGCCTGCTGCACTCGACCTTCGCCGCCTATGACATCCCGGCCGCGCACCTGACCGCCCGCGGCACCTACAGCAACAAGGCGCCAGGCGGGGTCGCCTACCGGTGCTCGTTCCGGGTCACCGAGGCCATGTTCTTCCAGGAGCGGATGATGCAGGCGGCAGCCGACGACCTGGGCATGGACCAGGCCGCGTTCCGCCGGATGAACTTCGTCCGGGACGAGGACTTCCCGCACCGCACCCCGTTCGGCTTCCTGCTCGACTCCGGCCAGTACCGCAAGTGCCTCGACGTGGGCCTGAAAGCGATCGGCTACGAGGACTTCCGCCGGCAGCAGCAGGAGGCAAGGCAGAAGGGCCGCCTCCTGGGCCTCGGCATCTCCACGATGACCGAGCCGCTCGGCGCGGGCAACAGCCGCGAGTACGACATCCTGGGCATCAAGATGTTCGACTCGGCCGAGCTCAAGGTGCACATGACCGGCAAGGCCATCGTCCGGACCGGGGCCCGGACCCAGGGCCAGGGCCACGAGACGACCTGGGCCCAGATCGTCAGCCACGAGCTCGGCATCCCGGCCGAGGACGTGGTGGTCGAGGAGGGCGACACCGACACCGCGCCGTTCGGCATGGGCACCTACGCCTCCCGCAGCACCCCGGTGGCGGGCGCCGCGGTGGCCATGGTGTCCCGCAAGATCCGGGCCAAGGCCCGCAAGCTGGCCGCGCACCTGCTGGAGGTGTCCGAGGAGGACGTCGAGTGGGAGCTGGGCCGGTTCTACGTCCGCAGCGCGCCCGACCGCGGGGTGACCATCCAGGAATGCGCGATGGCGGCGTACAGCAACATGCCTGACGGCATGGAGCCGGGCCTGGAGAACACGGCCTACTACGATCCGCCGAACCTGACCTGGCCGTTCGCCTGCTACATCGTCACGGTCGAGGTCGACCCGGCCACGGGGGTGTGGGACGTGCTGACCACGGTCGCGGTCGACGACTGCGGCGTCCGGATCAACCCCATGATCGTCGAGGGGCAGATCATGGGCGGGCTGACCGAGGCCTACGCCATGGCCAACATGCAGTTCATCACGTTCGACGCCGAGGGCAACTGCGTGGGCTCGAACTACATGGACTATCTGCTGCCGACGGCCTGGGAGACGCCCGGATTCGAGCTGCACAGCGAGGTGGTCACCCCCTGCCCGCACCACCCGATCGGGGCCAAGGGCATCGGCGAGTGCGCCGCGGTCGGCGGCCCGGCCGCGTTCGTCAACGCGGTGATCGACGCTCTGTCCGGCACCGGCGTGCGCAACATCGACATGCCGCTGCTGCCGGACCGGGTCTGGGAGGCCCTCACCCACCGCCGCGACGTCTCGGGCGCGCCGCCGGTGCGCACGGACGACTGACAGGGGACGTCACCGATGGACGGCTGGGGAGTCCTGGAGCAGGCGGGCGAGCTGACCCGGCGCGGGCAGGCGTTCGCGCTGGCCACGGTGGTGTGGCGGCAGGGCCCGTCCTCCGGCCAGCAGGGCTCCCGGGCGATCATCACCGCCGAGGGCGAGGTACACGGCTGGATCGGCGGCGCGTGCGCGGAGCCGGTGGTGATCCGCCAGGCGCAGCAGGTGATAGCCACGCGAGAGGCCCGGCTGCTGCTGCTCGGCACGCCGGAACAGTTCGGAGAGGCCGTGCCCGAGGGCATGACCGTCGTCCCGATCGCCTGCCACAGCGAGGGCGCGCTCGAGGTCTACATCGAGCCGGTGCTGCCCGCCCCCCACCTGGTGATCGTGGGCCGCTCGCCCATGGCGCACACGCTGGCCGACCTGGCCCGGGCCCTCGGCTGGCGGGCCGAGCTCATCGACGGGACCGACTTCGCCGCCGCCGACGCCGACCAGCGGTCGATGGTGGTGGTCGCCACCCAGGGCCACCACGACGAGGAGGCGGTGGAGCAGGCGATCGCGGCCCGGCCCGCCTACCTCGGCCTGGTCGGGTCGCACCGCCGGGGCGCCGCGCTGCTCGGCTACCTGGCCGAGCGCGGCCTGCCCAAAGAGCAGCTGGACCGGGTCCGCGTGCCGGCCGGGCTCGACCTGGGCCGGACCACGCACGAGGAGATCGCGGTGGCCATCCTGGCCGAGCTGGTCCAGCTGCGCGCGTCCGGGGCACTGCCCCCGCCGGTGGCGGTCACGCCGCGCGCCGAGGCGAGCGACCCGGTCTGCGGCATGGCCGTGGCGGCCGACGCGTCCGGCCGGCCGCTGGAACACGACGGCGTCACCTATTACTTCTGCTCGGACGGCTGCCGCCGGGCGTTCGAGCAGGACCCCGCCGCCTACCTGAAGAGAGAGACCCGATGCTGATCAAGAACGAGTTCGAGGTCGCCGAGCCGGTCGAGAAGGTGTGGCGGTTCTTCGACGACATCCCGCAGGTGGCCGCGTGCCTGCCCGGCGCCGAGCTGACCGAGAACCTCGGCGACGACCGGTACAAGGGCCGGGTGGCGGTCCGGATGGGCCCGGTCCGGCTGCAGTTCGGTGGCACCGCCGAGATCACCGAGCGCGACGAGGCGGCCAGGCGCGTGGTCGTCCACGCGGCCGGCGCCGAGGAGAGGGGCCGCGGCCAGGCCAGCATGGTGGTCACCGCGACGCTGCGCCAGGCCGGGCGCGGCACAAGGGTGGGCGTCGAGCAGGACCTGCAGCTTTCCGGCGCCGCCGCGCAGTACGGCCGGGGCATGATCTCCGACGTCACGGCCGTGCTGATGCGCGACTTCTCCGCGAACATGCAGGACCGGATCGAGCGGATCGAGCGCGGTGAGTCGGCAGAGCAGATCGCCGCCGCGTCCGGCGCGACGGCGGCCGGCGGCTTCGCGATCGCCATGCGGGCCGCGCTGATGGCGCTGGCCCGGGTGTTCCGCCGCTTCTTCATGCCGTACCAGCCCGCGAGCTGAGGGTGGGAGCAGAGCCGCGGCCGATGCAGAACAGGAGGGCCAGCCAATGGTCTTGTGGTGGATAGGCAACGCGATCCTGCTGGTCGTGGTGCTGCCCGTGGTGATCTACCTGCTGAACCGGGTGCTCGCCGCGCTGGAGCGGATCCGCGGCGCGGCCGACGCGGTCCTGGCCGGCGGCGTGGACCTGATCGGGGAACTCGACGGCGTGCCGGCCGCGCTGGCCACGACCGACGCCACCGTCAGGGAAGTCTCCGTCGGCGCGGTCCGCTACGCGGGCTCGGTCGCGAAGCTTCTGGGCTGAGAGGAAGGGGAACGGTCATGCCGGCCGCCGCCTGGTTCACGCTGATCGTCTCCGCCGTGATCGTCGCGATCACGGCGGTGGGACTGATACGGGTCATCTTCCACCTGCGGGCGATCCACAAGACGCTCGTGGCCACCACCGGGGGTGTGCAGGCCGTCGCGCAGCTGACCAGCACCGTGCCGGACCGGCTCACCTCGGTCAACGCGAGCCTGAAGCCGGTTCGCGACTTCTGCGAAACGGTCTGAGGAGCCGCCATGCAAGCACACGTTCTCGCCGCGGGCGGCAGCAGCGCCGGCTGGGTCATCGGCTGGACCATCGGCGTCGTGCTCGCCGTGGTCGTGGTGGCGCTGGTGGTCACGATCCTGTGGCTGGCCAAGTCGATCGGCGACGAGGCACCGAAGATCAACGACGCGCTGACCAAGGCCGTGCACAACACCGCTCCGCTGGCCGCGCTGCGCACGACCATCGAGCACGCCACGATCATCATCGGCGGGCTGCAGCGCGGCCGCGCCCGGCTGGGAGGTTAACCGATGCACACCCTGGCCATGTCCTCGGCCGAGCACACCGACTGGCTGGTGGCCGACGTCGTCGGCATCGTCTTCGTGGTCGCCGCGGCCGCGCTGCTGACGATCCTGGTCCTGCTGGTCAAGATCATCGACCGGCGGGTGGTGACGGTGCGCGACACGCTCAAGGCGGCCGCGGCGAACACCGCGGACACCAAGCTCATCCCGCAGGTGGCCGGCGGCGTGGAGGCGGTCCTGGCCGAGGGCCTGCAGCACCACCTCTTCCTCGGCCGCGTCCTCGGAAAGGTCAAGTCATGACCGGGCTCGTCGTCTTCACCGTCGTCGACATCGCCCTGCTGATCGCGGGCCTGGCGTTCTACCTGTTCTGGGTCGGGACCCTGCTGAACCGGATCGGCGCGAACCTCGAGGAGTGCGCGCAGATCGTGCGCACGATCGTGGGGGACGCCAAGCTGATCGGTCCCGGGGTGGACCACATCAACGAGACCGGCGCGGTGGTGGCCGGAGCGCTGCCCCTGCTCTACGGCATGGCCGAGGAGATCGTGACCGACGTCACCCCGCGTCCCGAGGCACCGGCCGTTCCCGAGCCCGCCCGGCCGGCGTCCGGCACGCGACGCTCGCGCCTGCACGACGCGGTGGGATTCGTTCCGCAACGCTGAGACTCGGGGCGAGGCCGGTTCCGCGCGGGCGGCTGGCCTCGGGGAACGTCCCGGCGCAGGCACCGGCCGGGTCGGCCGGGTGAGGAGGGGCACCCGGACCGCCCGGCCGGTCTCGCGCGTTGGAGAGACGGGGCGTAATGAACGGCTCTCTTGATTTCAGGCCTGGTCGGGGCCGCGGCGGGAGACGGGGCCGGTAGTGGGGGCGCGGTATTCGCCGATCCACTCGGCCTTCCAGGCGTGGTCGTACTGCTGGGCGTTGCAGCCGGGACGGTAGATCGCGGTGAGCTCGCGGGCGATCTGCTCCCGGTGCGGGCGGCCACCGCCGGGCACCTCGTAGGTGCAGATGAACACCTTCCACTTCGATCCGGCGCGGCGCACCCAGCACGACGCGCGGGGGTGCTGGAACGGGAAGCGCTCGGCGGACAGGTCGTCGGCGTGGCCCACGTAAATGACCGCGTACCGGTCCGGCCTGGTCTCAGGCTCCGGCTTGCACAAGATCGCGTACACGGCCGGTACCTGCGGCGGCGTCCATCCGCCGAGCAGGCGCGGGCCCTCGAACGGGTAGCCGGCCAGCGACCCCAGACGGATCATGGCAGCTCGTCCTCGTCCTCGCTGATCGCCTCGGCCCGTGTCACCGGCGCCTCGGGCAGGCCGGCCGCGGACGCGGCGCTGACGAACACCTCGGTCGCCTTGGCGATCGCCTCCTCGCGGGTGACCGCGTCGACGACCAGCTGGGCCCCGTACCGGGTGGTGCCGATGCCGGTAGCGATGCCGTTGCACGCCGCGACCGCGTCGGCCAGTTCGACGACCTCCTCGCGGGACAGTACCCGGTCGCCCTCGGCCTCCAGGCCCACGCTCCACCGCATCGGGAGACCCTCCTAACTCAGGGTCGGCAGCAGCGCCGCGAACTCCTCGAGGCTGCTCAGGTCGTGGCCGGACAGGGTCAGGTCGATGTGCGGCGCGGCGACCATCATCCCGAGCGTGCTGGGCCGGAAGGACCGGTCGTCGCCCTTGTGCGGGTTCATCCACACCACCTTGTGGCTGAGCCGGGCGAGCCGTTCCATGGCCGAGGCCAGCACGTCCGGGTCGCCGCGGTCCAGGCCGTCGGAGCAGATCACCACGATTCCGCCGCGGCACAGGCCGCGCCGCCCCCAGTCCCTGACGAACGCGTCCAGCGAGGCACCGATCCTGGTGCCACCCTCCCAGTCAAACACGGTCCGCGTGGCGCGCTCCAGCGCGTCGTCCGGACGGCGGTGATCGAGTTCGCGGGTGATGCGGGTGAGCCGGGTGCCGAAGCAGAACACCTCGACCCGCTGCGCGGCACGCCGTGCCGAGTAGGCGAACTGCAGGAGGTTCCTCGAGTAGTCGGCCATCGAGCCGGAGACGTCCAAGATGAGGATCAGCGGCCGCAGCCGCACCCGGCGGCGGCGCCAGAACAGCTCGGCGGGCTCGCCGTGCATGCGCAGCGACTCCCGGGCCGTGCGGCGCAGGTCGGGCGAGCGTCCGGACGGCGCGCTCCGGGTCCGCCGGGTGCGCCGCTTCGGCGGGGTGAGCCGGATCCTGGCCATGATCCGCCGCACCGCCGCGAGTTCCTCCGGGGTGCAGGCCCCGAACGACTTGTGCCGCAGCGCCTCGGCGTCGGACGCCATCAGTCCGAGCGTGGCCTGCTCCTCCGGCTGGCCCTCTTGGGCCGGGTCGGTGGCCGGCACCTCCAGCACGGCATCGGCCTCGTTGGTCACCTGGGCCCGGAGCGCGAGCACCTCTTTGACGGGGTCGCCGCCGCCGAGGAAGAACCGCCGGAACACCTCGTCATAGACCGGAATGCTGTCACGCCGGGTGACCAGCGTGGCCCGGCCCGCCCAGTACAGATCCACCAGATCGGTCGGGTCCAGCGGGCCCATCGCGGAACAGAAGTCGACCATGTCTCCGGAGCCCACCGGCAGCCCGGCCGCGCGCAGCTCACGGGAGAACGAGACGAGCACTCCGACCAGCGGAGCACGGTCCCGCCCCGGCGCCGGATCCCGCCCCGGCAGGGGGTCCCGCCCCGGCAGGGGGTCCCGGCCCGGCAGCGGGTCCCGCCCGGGCAGTGCCTCCCGGTCCGGCACCCCGGCCTGCCCAGGCATCAGGTCCCGCTCAGGCATCAGGTCCCGCTCAGGCACCGGAGGTGATTTCTTCGAGATTGTCCTGGACCAGATCGAGGTCGTCGCGCTCCTTCACCACGGCGCCGAGCGTGTCCGCGGCCACAGCGGGATCGAGGTCGGTCTGCCCGAGGAAGTCCAGCGTGCGCACCCAGTCGATGGTCTCGGCCACACCAGGCGGCTTGGCCAGGTCCATCTCCCGCAGCCGGTTGACCGCGGCGACGACCTTGCGGGTCAGCGCCTCGGACACCCCGGGCTCGCGGACCAGCACGATCTCGACCTCGCGCTCGGCCGACGGGTAGCCGATCCAGTGGTAGAGGCAGCGCCGCTTCAGCGCGTCGTGCAGTTCCCGGGTGCGGTTGGACGTGAGGATGGCCAGCGGCGGCGTCTGCGCTCTGATCGTCCCGATCTCCGGGATGGTGATCTGGAAGTCGGACAGCAACTCCAGCAGGAAAGCCTCGAACTCGTCGTCGGCCCGATCGATCTCGTCGATCAGCAGCACCGCCTGGTCGCCGGCCCGGACGGCCTCCAGCAGCGGCCGCTCCAACAGGAACTTCGGGCCGAATAGCTTGTCAACGGCCGTGTCGTCGGCCATCTGGCGCTCGGACAGGGCCCGGATCTGCAGCATCTGCCGGGCGTAGTCCCACTCGTATAGCGCCTGGTTGGTATCAATGCCCTCGTAGCACTGCAACCGGATCAGCTTGCGGCCGAACACCTGGGCGAGGACCTTGGCCACCTCGGTCTTGCCCACCCCGACTTCGCCCTCGAGCAGGATCGGCCGCTGCAGATTGAGCGAGACGAAAAGCGCGGTGGCCAGGCCGCGGTCGGCCAGGTAACCCCCCTGGCGCAAGATCTCGGTGAGCCTACCGACGGTCTCCGGACGCTCCATGCAGCGCTCTCCTCGCCGTCGGCTCGGGGACGATCAGCGTATCTTCGGTCAGCGGATATGCGGCCACCGGGTATGCGGCCGGGCGGACGGCGGCTATCGGCGCGCCTTCGCCGGGCGCAGGACCAGGTCCCGGACGCTGCCCGCCTCGGGATTCAGCTTGCCCTCCCGCCGCAACTGCTCCCGCCAGGCGGCATGCAGGTCGGCGTTGGTTCCGCTGCCCGTGCCCTGGGCCGCCTCGGCCAGCCCGTCGAACCCGACATCGGCCATCTTCTTGCACGACTTCGTCGTGCCACAGGCCTCATCAAGATCCACACTGGTCTGTCCCTGGGCGCTCCACACCTCGCGGAGCACTTCCAGGGCCTCATCCTGCTGACCACTCATCGGCAGATACCTTCCGGCCGGGTGTTGCTGTCCTGAACTCGACTCTAATTCCTGCTGGCAAGTTCGGGCGACCGCGGATTAAGGGATCTCTTATCGTCTGACCAGGGATGTCCGTCTCGGGTGCCCCGGTGCCACCTGCCGTGGCCGACCATCGTGGACCCGGTCACCCGGCTACCGGGTTTACCCGG
>JASIJN010000431.1 GCA_030050125.1 Streptosporangiaceae bacterium
GAGCGCTCGGGCGGCGTCATCGATGTGGGCGGCGTACCGCTGCACCCACCCGTCGTCTCCCCGGCGGTATGGGCCGCGGTACCCGTCAGGTGCCGGGATCGTCGCGACGTGGCCAGGCTGCTCCCCGTTGGTCCAGTCCTCGGGGGACAGGGCGTAGGTGGCCTCGGTCTGCCCGTGGTAGGCGAAGGCGGTCACGATCGCGCCGGCCCGCCCGGTGGCCGCGCGGGCGATCCGCCAGGCCAGGTCGTTGGCCTCGCTGCCGGAGTTCACGACCATGACAGCGTCCAGCTCAGGCGGCAGGGTGGATTGGAGCCGTTCGGCGAGCTCGACGATCGCTTCGTGCAGATAGCGGCTGTGGGTCGCGAGCAGCTGCTGCTGCTGGGTCACCGCCTGCACGACCCTCGGGTGGCTGTGCCCGGCCACGGCCACGTTGTTGTAGCAGTCGAGGTACCGCCGGTCGTCGGGGTCGAACAGCCAGACACCCTCGCCGCGGACGAGGTGCACCGGGCGGGAGTAGAACAGCGGCGATCGGGGCAGCGCCCGACGGCGGCGCTCGAGCAGGGCACTGGTGGGAGACCTTCGGTAGGGGAGCAGGCGGCAGGCCTCGCGGAAACGCCGCGTGACAGCGTCTATCCCCATCGCGTCGATGGCATCGAGGAAGGCGCGGGCTTCCGGCTCGGCGCTCGCGGCGTATGCAGCGTTGTCCGGGTAGAGTCCGCGCCGCCAGGCGATGATAATGATCTGCGTGACAAGCCTGGCCACGACCAGGTCCGCGAGCAGGCCGGCCTCCTCGTCTTCGAGCGGCGTCACCGAGACGTAGCCGCCGATCATCGCATCGGCCGCCTCGATGGCGTCGTCACGGCCCTGGAGCACGTCGGCGACGGCGACCGCGAGATCGCAGACCAGCGGCGCATGGGTCATATCCCCGAAATCCACGATCCCGCTGACCCGGCGGTCATCGCTGAACAGCACGTTGTCCAGGCTCATATCCCCGTGGATCACCTGCGCGCGAAGCCCGGGCAGCGCCGGCGCGACCCGGGCCTCGAACCGGTCCAGAACCGATTTCGCCTGAACCCGGCGGTGGCTGTCGGAGACATGTGTGAGCAGCGGCCGGAGCTTGGGCAAGCGGGTGATATCCCACAAGATCTCGTAGTCGGCCGCGGCGTGGAAAAAGCCACGTAACGCCCGCCCCAGACGGGCCGTGATCTGCCCATGGGACCAGATCGCGTCAGCGGTGAGCGCTGTGTTCGCGGCTACCTGCCCGGGCAGGAACGTGAAAAGCCGGGCAGGGTAGGTCCGGCTGTCGGGCCCCGGCACCTCGACCCAGGATTCCCCCGCCCCGGCCGGCAGGGCACGCATCACCGGCAGGCCCGGATCCACTCGCTCGATGTGACGGAGAGCGGCGGCCTGCATCGCCAGGATGGGCCCCTCATCCGCCGGATTAGAGATCTTGAACAAGAAGCGCTGCCCGGTGGGCGTGTCCACCCGGAAGTTCTGGTCCCGTTCACCCGGAAGGAGCTTGAGGGACGACGATTCGACGCCGAAGCCCTCCCGCAGGATCTGCCTGGCTGCTTGCTCACCGAAGGCAGGCGGCGTGCTCTCCAAGGGGTCAGGGCACTTCACCATAGGCCGAAGATTATCTTGCGGCCCGTCGGCCGGTCGCCGCCCGGCCTCGCTGCCGCCTTCCCGCGGGCAATGCCCGTGTCGGCATCGGGTGAAAACTGGCTCTGGCAGAGTTTCCGCGATGTTGCCCGGCGTGCCGGCCGGGGCCGTGTTGCGGTGTTTGTGATCATGCTCCTCGTGCGGTCTTGATATTGCTGAGGTCCTGCTCCCGCACCCGGCCGGGGTGCTGGTCGAGCGCGTGTTCACGGCAGGCAGGTCGGTCGGCGTCCGCGCCAGGGTCGGCGGCTGGCCGTGGTCACCGCCCGGCCTTGATCCAGGCCCGTATGTCTTTGTCCTCCCATAGCCGCACGCGTGCACGCCGGACCGCCGGCTCGCGAAAGCCGGGCGCCGGGATAGCTGGTCAGCTCGCGTCCGTAAGACGCCGAGCATGTCGGCGAATTCTTTTGTTCCCGCTAGCGCAATGGCTCCAGAACCTTAACCGAGGAATTCCTGTCCTATTGACAGGAGCTGCCACCCCGCCAGCGCCCATGGTGACCGGCCCCCCGCCCAGGACGTTGGAGCGGTTCAGCGCACTGCCGGTGATGCGGCAGCTCCTGATCGTCGTGATCATCCTAGCCGTGCTGTGGGCGGCGATGCCGGACATACGGGACTGGGTCAGCGGCCCGCTCAGCGAAATGTCCGCCGTAAGCGCCACCCCACGAAACCCGGCCATCTCGTGGAGATCCCAACCAACTCATCTTGGCTCAACCTCCACATGTAGATCAAGGCGGCGTCTGCGGTGCCGCTGTACCGGGTTCGCTCGCGTGTTCTAATAATCTGGTGACAGGCGTGTGGCGGCCAGACTGGTGGGCCTGCCCCCTGTACTGCGGGAACGGGCACCCGTGGAGCCCTGGCCGGGTGATCGTCTCGTGGATGCCCTGTCAGTGCTCACCGGCCCGCCAGGCGCAGCCTCACGGCAGCGGCCGCCGCCTCATCACCTGCCGGGCGCCGGGATGCGACTGGACGGATTACCACCCGCCGCACGATCCGGGTACGGCGGCGTTAACGGACCACGAAGGTCCCGCGGCCGGGCACCGCCCGGACCAGGCCCTCTTGCGCCAGCACGTCGACTGCCCGCCGGACCGTGCCCACGGCAAGGCCTGTCTGGCTGGTCAGGTCGGTGAGCGAGGGCAGCTGCGCGGTGGTCTGGCCGGACCGGATCTGCTCCCGCAG
>JASIJN010000432.1 GCA_030050125.1 Streptosporangiaceae bacterium
CAGCGCCTTCCTGCGCCGCTGCTCGGGGATGGGGCGGCCCCGGGCCGCCTTGGCGGCGTCGCGGGCCAGGTCACCGGCCCGGGCCCGGTCCCGCCCCGCGGCGCTGCCCTCGCGGACCGCGGTGTCGAATACCAGGCGGGCGGTCAGCGCGGCCGCCCTGAGTTCGCGGGTCTGCGGGCCCTCCAGGGACTGGCCGCGTTCCAGGCCGAACGCCTCGCAGTACGCGTCCTTGGTCCAGCCGTGCGCCCTCAGGTGCGCGCTGACCGAGCGCAGCGACCGGCCGCAGAGGTGGCAGGTCACCAGGGTCCCGTCGATGACCACGATCTCGCCGACTGGCGCGTAGCAGGGCGTGCCGTCGGGCAGCACGGAGACCACAGGACGGACCGAGGCCACCGGCCGGCCGGGCGGACGTGACCCGGCCGGACCCGCCACGGCCAGCGCATCGAGCAAGTCTGCGGACATGACCGGCCCCTTTGCCCCGGCTCGTCGAACCCGGCTAGTCGCACTGAGACTACCTGGCCCGGTGGCCGGCCGCACCTGCCCCTCGTAGCCTTTGGTCATGACCGAGCCCGGGGAACGCTCGCTGTCGCTTGCCGAGTGGCTGGTGCTCTGCCTGGTCCGCGAGGAGCCCAGGCACGGGTTTGCCCTGGCCAGGCTGCTGGCCTCATCGGGCAGCCTGGGCCGGGTCTGGCGCGTGCCCAAGCCGGTGATCTACCGGGCGCTGCAGCGGCTCGAGCAGCTTGGCCTGGTCCGGACCGCCGAGCAGCAGCCGTCCAGCCAGGGGCCGGTCCGGTCGCTGATCGAGGCCACGCCCGCCGGGCGCGACGCCGCCGCCCGCTGGCTGACCCGGCCCGCCGAGCACACCAGGGACGTGCGCTCGGAGTTGCTGGTGAAGCTCGCCCTGCTGGACCGGGCCGGGGCGGACCCGGGTCCGCTGCTGGAGGCGCAGCGCGAGCATCTCGCTCCGGTCGCGGAGGCGCTGCACGACCGGCTCGGCGAGGCCGAGGGTTTCGATCGCACGCTCGCGCTCTGGCGGTACGAGACCGTGTCGGCGACCGTCCGGTTCCTTGACGCCCTGTCCGCACGCCCGGTGGCGCCGTCACGGGCACGTTAGCCCGTTTTATGCCTGCGCCGGCCGCTCCGTCCGAAGCCCAGCCCCTTGTGCCTGCCTATCTGGGCGTTGTCTCATTGAGACTACTCAGACGAGACAGAGGGGATGAGCACCATGACCGTGACCCTGGACCGCAACGTCGAAGACTTCATCGCCACGCCGCGCCAGCTGTTCATTAACGGGCAGTGGTCTGACGCGGCATCGGGTAAGACGTTCGATACCCCGGACCCGGCGACCGGCGAGACCCTGGCCCGGGTGGCCGAGGGCGACGCGGAGGACATCGACCGGGCGGTCAAGGCGGCGCGCAAGGCCTTCGAGGAGGGCCCCTGGCGCCGGATGACCCCGTCCGAGCGAGGCCGGATCGTCTGGAAGATCGGCGACCTCATCCTGGAGCACGTCGACGAGCTCGCCCAGCTCGAATCGCTGGACAACGGCAAGCCGTACCCGGTCGCGCAGGCCGCCGACGTGCCGCTGGCCGCCGACCTGTTCCACTACATGGCCGGCTGGGCCACGAAGATCGAGGGCAACACGATCGACATCTCGGTGCCCTACATGCCCGGGGCCAACTTCCACTCCTACACGCTGCGCGAGCCGATCGGCGTGGTCGGCCAGATCATCCCGTGGAACTTCCCGCTGCTGATGGCGGCGTGGAAGCTGGGCCCGGCGCTGGCCGCGGGCTGCACCGTGGTGCTCAAGCCGGCCGAGCAGACCCCGCTGAGCGCGCTGCGGCTGGCCGAGCTCATCGCCGAGGCCGGCGTGCCCGACGGCGTGGTCAACGTGGTGCCTGGCTTCGGCGAGACCGCGGGCGCGGCCCTGGCCGCGCACATGGACGTGGACAAGGTCGCGTTCACCGGGTCGACCGAGGTGGGCAAGCTGATCGTGCAGGCCGCCGGGGCCAGCAACCTGAAGAAGCTGACCCTGGAGCTGGGCGGCAAGAGCCCGAACATCGTGTTCGAGGACGCCGAGGACGCGGCGGTCGAGGGCGCGGCCAACGCGATCTTCTTCAACCACGGCCAGTGCTGCGTGGCGGGCTCGCGGCTGTTCGTGCAGCAGAGCCGGTTCGACGAGGTGGTCAGCGGCGTCTCCGAGATCGCCAAGTCGATCAAGCTGGGCGCCGGAATGGAGCCCGGCACCCAGATGGGCCCGCTGGTCTCCGACGAGCAGCTGCGCCGGGTGACCGGCTATCTCGACTCCGGCAAGGCCGACGGCGCCACCGCGGTGACCGGGGGCGGCCGCTTCGGCGACCGTGGTTTCTTCGTGGAGCCGACCGTGCTCACCAACACCCGGCCGGAGATGAAGGTGGTGCGCGAGGAGATATTCGGTCCGGTCGTCGTGGCCGCGCCGTTCAGCGACCTGGACGAGATCGCCGCCGTGGCCAACGACACCGAGTACGGGCTGGGCGCCGGGATCTGGACCAGGGACATCTCCAAGGCCCACGCCCTGGCCAAGAAGATTAAGGCTGGCACCATCTGGATCAACTGCTACAACGTGTTCGACGCGTCGCTGCCGTTCGGCGGCTACAAGCAGTCCGGCTGGGGCCGTGAGATGGGCCACGAGGTCCTCCGCAACTACACCGAGGTCAAGGCCGTCACGGCGCAGCTGTAGCGGCTGTACCCGGGCGGGTCGTTCCGGGTAGTTATATGGAGTGATCGACTCGGGGCGGCAGGTGCTGCCGGGCCGGATACGGCCGATGCTGGCGACAGCGGGCGACCTGCCGTCCGACGATCACGGCTGGGCATACGAGATGAAGTGGGACGGCGTGCGCGCCATCGCCTTCGTCGAGGACGGGGAGGCGCGGCTGTGGTCCCGGTCCGGCCGCGAGATCACCGGGTCCTATCCCGAACTGGGGCCCATGGGGTCCGCCGTGGCGGCCCGGCGGGCGGTCCTCGACGGGGAGATCGTGGCCTTCGCCGGCGGCCAGTGGCCGAGCTTCGAGGCGTTGCAGCAGCGGATCAACGTCTCGCAGCCGGCCCAGATCGCGCGGCTCGCGGCCGAGATCCCGGTCAGCTACCTGGCCTTTGACCTGCTCTGCCTGGACGGCCAGTCGCTGCTCGACGCCCCGTATTCGCGGCGGCGGGCCCTGCTCGACGGACTGGGCCTGAACGGCCGGCACTGGCAGACGCCGCCCTCGTTCACCGACGTGCCCGGACGGGAGCTGCTGGCCTTGTCCCGGCAGCAGGGCCTCGAAGGCGTGGTGGCCAAGCGCGAGACGTCGCGTTATGACCCTGGGAAGAGGTCGCCCGCCTGGCGCAAGGTCAAGGTCGTGTTCCGGCAGGAAGCGGTGATCGGCGGCTGGAAGCCGGGCGAGGGCGGGCGGTCCGGCCAGATCGGCTCGCTGCTGATCGGGGTGCAGGGCGCCGACGGCCTGGACTACGCCGGCCACGTCGGCACCGGGTTCACCCAGCCGGTGCTGACCATGCTCGGCAGGCGGCTGTTCCCGCTGCGCCGGGACACCTCGCCGTTCGCCGCGCCGGTTCCCCCTGAGCACGCGCGGGCCGCGGTCTGGGCCGAGCCGCGCCTGGTCATCGAGGTGGCGTTCGGCGGCTGGACCAGCGCGGGGGTGATGCGCGCCGCCGCCTACAAGGGCCTGCGCACGGACAAGGACCCGGCCGAGGTGGTCCGCGAGTCCTGACCCGGCGAACGCGACGTTTTCCGGCCCCTGGCCGGGTCCGGCCAGGTTTCCTCGCAGGATCCGCCGAAAAAGTTGTTGGCGTTGGCTGCCCTCGTCCCTCCTACCACCGTCAGGCAACAGACCACGGCCCGCAGGAGACGCGACATGAACGACGCCATGAACCAGACGATCCCGGCGGCGAGCCAGGCCGACCCGGCGAACGCCGCGCTCGCCGAGAGCGCCGAGATCATCTGGAGTCCCCAGACCGCCGAGACCGCCCAGACCGCCCAGACCACCGAGGCCGCCCAGATCGGCGAGACCGCCCAGACCGCCGGGACCGCTGAGACCGCCGGGTTCGCATCGGCGGGCGCCGCCCGGCCCGGGCGGGGCCGTCACGCGGGCGGCCATCGCACCGCGACCCTGCGCCCGGGAATCCGGCGGACGGCGGCCCGGCATGCCCGG
>JASIJN010000433.1 GCA_030050125.1 Streptosporangiaceae bacterium
TGGCGCTGCGCCGGCTCCGATCCCAGCGTGAATGTGGTCGTGGTGCCCGCGCTGCTCGGAGCAACGGCGTGGGCGCCACGACCACGTTTGAGCGTGGCTTGGGTGGCGGTCGCGGCGTGGTGCACGGACGGGCGCAACGGGGTGGCGGGGCCAGGGCGGGCAGGTCCGGTCGGCGGGTAGTGTCCCCTCATGCGGACGGTGGCGGTCGTGCTGGCCGGCGGGATCGGCCAGCGCTTCGGCGGCGGGATGCCCAAGCAACTGCAGGTGCTGGCCGGCCGGACCCTGATCGAACACTCGATGGCGGCCTTCGGCCAGGCACCCGGGGTGGACGCGATCACGCTGGTGATGCCGCCGGGCCTGCCCGAGGAGGTCAGGCAGCGGTTCACGGCCGCCGCCGGCCATCCCAAGGTGACCGGGATCATCGAGGGCGGGGTGACCCGCACGGACTCGACCCGGTGCGCGATCGAGGCGCTCGGGGACGACGAGTGCAACGTGCTGTTCCACGACGCGGCCCGGCCGCTGCTGGACCAGCGGATCATCGCCGACTGCGTCGAAGCGCTCCGTACCGACCTGGCCATCGGGGTGGCCGTGCCGTCGTCCGACACGATCGTGGAAGTCAGCGACGGCGTGGTGACCGGGATGCCGCGCCGCGAAGCTCTGGCACGCTGCCAGACGCCGCAGGGTTTCCGGCTCTCGGTGATCAGGCGGGCCTACCGGCTCGCCGACGCCGATCCCGGCTTCGCGCAGCGTCCGGCCACCGACGATTGCGGGATCGTGCACCGCTACCTGCCCGACGTGCCGGTCCGCCTTGTGCCGGGGAGCGAGCGGAACATCAAGATCACCTATCCGCACGACTTGGAGGTGGCCGAGGCGCTGCTGCGCCGCGCCTAAGAGGCGGCCGGGGCCGACTGCCGCGCCCAGGAGGTCGCCGGGCCGCACTGCCGCGCCCAGAAGGCGGCCCGGGACGGGCCGCCTCGTCATGGCTGCGAGCCGGGCCGGGCCCGACGGGGCGGGCGACGGCCGCCCGCCTGGCCCGGAATCAGGCTGCGCGGGCTGGTCAGGAAGCCGATCCCCCAGGCGATGTGCATGGTGGCCAGCACGGCGGGCAGCCGGGAGGCCACGCCAAGCCGCAGCTGTCGGCAGGCGGCCGCCGCCACCCCCACGACGCCCGCCGCGTACGCCACCGGGATGGCGAAACCGCAGGTGACGAGCGTCGGCCAGAGCCCTGCCGCCCCGTCGGCCAGCCAGCCAAGCCCGGCCAGGCCCGCCAGCAGCCCGGCCGCCATGACCAGGACCGCGATCGGCGGGGCCAGGTACCGGGGGCTGATCGTGCCGGCGTGCTGCCGGGCCACCACGCGGCGCCACCGGCCGTAGTGGTAGTACTGCCGGGCGAGCGCACGCACGCTGGCCCGCGGCCGGTAAGTGACGCGCAGCCCGGGCTGGAACCAGATCAGCCCGCCGGCCAGCCGGATCCGGTGGTTGAGTTCCCAGTCCTCGGCGCGCAGGTAGGACTCGTCATAGCCGCCCACCCGCTCGATCGCGGCGCGCCGGTAGACGCCCAGGTAGACCGAGTCAACCGGCCCAGGCCGGCCTCCGGTGTGGAACTTGGCCGCGCCGACCCCGAACCGGGACGTCATGGCCCAGGCCACCGCCTGCTGGAACCGGGTGACGCCCTCGGCGGCCATGATTCCGCCCACGTTGTCCGCCCCGGTCTGCTGCAGTTCCCCGACCGCCGTCCGCAGGTATCCCGGCGGCAGCACCGCGTGCCCGTCGACCCGAGCCACCACCGAGTGCCGCGACGCCTTGATCGCCGCGTTGACCGCGCACGGGATGCGGCCGGTCGGGTTGGGCACCAGGGTGACCCGCGGGTCGGCCGCGGCCAGCTGCCGGGAGACCTGCCAGGTCCGGTCCCGCGAAGGTCCGACGGCCAGCACGATCTCCAGCTCGCCCTGGTAATCCTGGCCGAGCACGCTCCCGACCGACTCGGCCAGGTTCAGCTCCTCGTCCCTGACCGGCATCACGACGGAGACGGCCGCCGCGGCCGCAGGCCCGCCCTGGGTGGCGACGCCGGCTCGGACTCCCGGTGAATGGACCATGACCTGCATCACGGTACCGCAAGGTACCTCACCAGGCCTTTGTCGCTCCCTGTTATCTAGATATCACTCAGAGTACAGCGTCCTCCAGCATTTCGGTCACCAGCGCGGCGATCGGCGACCGCTCCGACCGGACGAGTGTGACGTGGGCGAAGAGCGGATGGCCCTTGAGCTTCTCGATCACCGCGACCACGCCGTCATGCCGGCCGACCCGCAGGTTGTCGCGCTGCGCGATGTCGTGGGTGAGCACCACCCTGGACCCGCTGCCGATCCGGGACAGCACGGTGAGCAGCACGCCGCGCTCCAGTGACTGCGCCTCGTCCACGATCACGAACGAGTCGTGCAGCGACCGCCCGCGGATGTGCGTGAGCGGGAGCACCTCCAGCATGTCCCGGCTCAGCACCTCGTCGATCACGTCCTGGGAGGTGACCGCGGAAAGGGTGTCGTAGACCGCCTGCGACCACGGGTTCATCTTGTCCGCCTCAGAACCGGGCAGGTATCCGAGCTCCTGGCCCCCCACCGCGTAGAGCGGGCGGAACACCAGCATCTTGCGATGCTGGCGGCGCTCCATCACGGCCTCCAGCCCGGCGCACAGGGCCAGCGCGGACTTCCCGGTGCCGGCCCGGCCGCCGAGGGACACGATCCCCACCTCCTGGTCGAGCAGCAGGTCGAGCGCCACCCGCTGCTCGGCACTGCGGCCGCGCAGGCCGAACACCTCACGATCGCCGCGGACCAGCCGCACCGACTTGTCCGGCTGCACCCGGCCCAGGGCGCTGCCCGCGCCGGAGGCCCCGGAGACCAGCACCAGGCCGGTGTGGCACGGAAGCTCCCGCGCCGCCGCGCAGTCCAGCTGGCCGTTCGCATACAGCTCGTCGATCTCCGCCGCGGTGACGTCCAGCTCACGCATGCCGGTCCAGCCCGAGTCCGCTGGGAGCTCGGCGCGGTACTCCTGCGCGGTCAGGCCGATCGCGGCCGCCTTCACCCGCAGCGGCAGGTCCTTGCTGACCAGCACCACGCTGTCACCCTCGGCGGCCAGGCTCCGCGCCACCGACAGGATCCTGGTGTCGTTGTCACCGAGGCGGAACCCGGCGGGCAGCACCGACGGGTCGGCATGGTTCAACTCGACGCGGACCGTGCCACCCTCGTCGCCGACCGGAAGGTCGGCGTCCAGCCTGCCGTACTCGACCCGCAGGTCG
Source organism: Streptosporangiaceae bacterium (assembly GCA_030050125.1). The sequence goes on from JASIJN010000433.1 coordinate 3,290, forward strand.
TCCAGGTAGCGCAGCGCCTGCCGGGCGAAGAAGCCCAGCTCCGGATGGTGGCGCTTGGCCTCAAGCTCGGTGATGACCACCACCGGCAGGACCACTCGGTGCTCGGCGAATCTGCCGATGGCAGCCGGGTCAGCGAGCAGGACGCTGGTGTCGAGGACATAGGTGCGACGTGCTGAGGAACTGGCCACTCGCTCTCCTCTTGGCGCTCGGGGCGCCACATTGGGACAGACGTGCCAACGGGACCGGGACCGGCCAGCAAGGACCGGGCGCCGGCCCTTCGCTCACCACGCCTGCGTACCAGGACGCGAAGCTCGAGGATCTCGAGGGCCTTCCCGGCGGGTGGCTACACACCACCCGTCACGTAAGACGTTACCCTCGGTGAGCCGTTCCCCGGAAGTACCACCACGTGCTGTTAACGTGACGGACATCGGGAGTGCTTACTGGTCAGCGGGCTGGGCCGTGGCCGCAGGCACCCGCCGGCCTGCTGCGGCCGCCTCGCGGCAGACCGCTGCGTCAGGCGCCGTACCGGCGGTGCCGCGCCGCATAGGAACGCAGCGCACGCAGGAAATCCACTCGCCGGAAGGCCGGCCAGTAGGCGTCGCAGAAATAGAATTCGGAATGAGCGCTCTGCCAGAGCAGGAACCCCCCGAGGCGCTGCTCACCCGAGGTCCGGATGACCAGATCGGGGTCGGGCTGCCCGGCGGTGTACAGGTGCTCGGCAATGTGCTCGACGTCGAGGACCTCGGCGAGCTCCTCGATCGTGGTTCCCCGGGTGGCGTGGTCCTGCAGCAGTGAACGGACGGCATCGGCGATCTCCCGCCTGCCCCCGTACCCGACGGCGACGTTGACAAGCAGCCCGCCCTCATTCGCGGTGGCGTCGGCCGCGTCCTTGAGCACCTGGGCGGTGTCGGCGGGCAGCAGGTCGAGCGCGCCCATCGGCTTCACGTGCCAGTTCTGCGCGACCAGCTCGCGGACGGTGTCCTCGATGATCCGCAGCAGCGGTTCGAGCT
>JASIJN010000434.1 GCA_030050125.1 Streptosporangiaceae bacterium
CAACCGCTCACCGTGTCGGTCTGGGCGCCCCGCGCCAACTCCCCCGCCCCCTCGCGGGCCCGTCCGCACAGCCGCACCCTCCGCCCGGCCCCCCCCGGCGTCCGCCCCAGCATGCCCAGTCGCACCGCTCGCACCACCAGCACCGCCGCAACGGCCGGCCGAGCCTCTGTGGTTTCGTTTTTGCCGGCTGCAGCCGGCAAAAAGCTAACCGCTGTGGCCTGGGACCGCTGAGGACCGGGCTGCGCGGTCACGGCGTTGAGGTTCGGGTTGAACCCGTGCAGGAACCCAGCCAGGGTCAAGCCGTCCCGCACCCTGGGACGAGGCCTGCAAGATGCGGGCCTCGCGGGGCGAGTGCGGGCCGACGGGGTGCACGGGTCTGCACTGGTACGCACGGGCCGACGCGTCTACGCATGGGCCGGCGCGTCCCGGGCGTCGCCGACGCGAGGCTTCATACGTCTGTCACGTTCCGGTAACAGTTGCGAGGCGAACCCTTGAGCGGCCGCCGGGGCAGGATTTACGCTCCTCCCATCCCGCTCGGTAAGCGCTTACCCTCCGGGCACACCAAGCCAAACATCGGCCAAGGACCCGTGGACTGCTCGTCGGGTAAGCGCTTACCAGCAGGGTGTGCGGCACGGAACCCGGGCCAGGCCTACGACCAGGCACGAGACCCGGACCAGGCGAAAGCACGAGACCCGAGCCAGACGAAGGTACGAGACCCGAGACCCGGGCCAGACGAAGGCACGAGGCGCGAGACCCGGGCGAGAGACGGAAGTCAAGACCAGCCACCGGCAACGGGACCGGGCGAAGGGAACGCAGTGGCGGACACGCGCGAGACAGGGCACACGCCGCCGACGATCTACGACGTCGCCCGGGTGGCTGGGGTCTCGATCGCGTCGGTCTCGCGGGTCCTCAACGACCGCCGCAACCCGCGCGAGGAAACCAGGCAGCGCGTGCTCCAGGCGGTCGCCGAGCTCGGCTTCGTGCCGGACGGCGCGGCCCGCGCGCTGAGCGGCCGGCTCAAGGAGGTCGTCGGGGTCGTGATACGGCGGGTCCGCTGGGTCGCGACCAGCGACGGCGGGTTCGCCGAAGAGGACGAGAGCCTGCAGTTCACCGACGTGATCAACAGGGGCGTCGAGCTGGCCGCCCAGCGCCGGGGGTTCAACCTCCTGCTCAGCTCGGTGGACGTCGATGACCACGATGTCAGCGGCCGCCTGCTCGCCCTGGCCCGCAAGTGCGACGGGCTGATCCTGCACGACCGGGTGCTCGATCCCGACCAGCTGGACCAGCTATCCCGGCGGGTGCCGATCGTCACGCTGGCCAACGTGGCCACGCAGACCACCACCAACGTCCACAGCGACAACGCTTCGGGCATGCGCGACCTGGCCCGGCACCTGCTGGCCGATCACGGCTACCGCAGCCTGGCCTACCTGGCCGGGCTCGCCGACAGCCCGGACAGCCTGGCCCGCTGGGAGACGATCGCGGCCGAGGCGGCCCAAAGCGGCGCCCTGCTGATGGCCGGGCCGCAGTGGCAGGGCAACTACTACGCGGCCGGCGGCGCGCGGGTCATCGACCGGCTGTTCGCCGACGGCGCCGCCCTGCCGCGGGCGATCGCGTGCGCCAACGACCAGACCGCGCTCGGGGTCATGTACGCGCTGGCCCAGCACGGCATCGACGTGCCCGGCAACGTCGCGGTCACCGGCTTCGACGACATCCCCATGGCGCGGCACCTGCGACCCCAGCTCACCACCGTGCGCCAGCCGATCCAGGAGATCGGCGCCACCGCGTTCGACGTGCTGTACTCCATGATCAGTAACGGCACGGCGGCCGAGCACGACGTGGTGCTTCCGACCAGGCTGATCGTCCGCGCGAGCTGCGGATGCCCGGCGCAACTGACCTCGCCCCCGTGGCGGGTGGCCTGAGCCTGAACGGAGCCGCCGTGTACGTGATCAGCCGCAGGATCGGGTTCTACATCCTGACCGCGATCGCGGCGGTCACGGTCGACTTCTTCATCCCGCGGGTGATGCCCGGCAACCCGGTCAACGCGGTGCTGGCCAGGATGCAGGGCGCGGTGGTCACCAAGGCCACGCTGCGCGCGCTCGAGGTCGAGTTCGGTTCCGGCACCAAAGAAGGAACGTGGGGCCAGTACCTGCGCTACTGGGACAACATCCTGCACGGCAACCTGGGCGTCTCCACCAGCAACGGCATGGTCCCGGTGACCACCGTGATCCGCGGCGCGCTGCCCTGGACGCTCGGCCTGGTCGGCACCGCCACCGTGATCAGCTTCATCCTCGGCACGCTGCTCGGCGTGCTGGTGGCCTGGCGCCGCGGCAGCTGGCTGGACGCCCTGCTCCCGGCCACCACGTTCTTCCAGGCCGCGCCCTACTTCTTCCTCGCGTTCCTGGCCATCGACCTGTTCGCCATCAAGCTCGGCTGGTTCCCGGCCGGCAGCGCCCGCAACACCCTGGACTTCCCCGCGTTCGACTGGACCTACATCAGCGACGTGCTCGATCACGCGATCCTGCCCGCGCTCACGATCGTGGTCGCCTCGGCCGCTGGCTGGATCGTCGGCATGCGGAACGTCATGATCACCACGATGGACGAGGACTACGTCCTGATCGCCCAGGCCAAGGGCTTGCCGAAGCGCCGGGTCATCTGGTATGCCGCCCGCAACGCGATCCTGCCGAGCATCTCCGGCTTCTCCCTGGCCATCGGGTTCGTCGTGTCGGGCGCGCTGCTGACCGAGATCGTCTTCAGCTATCCAGGGCTCGGATTCATCCTGCTCAGCGCCGTGCAGGAGGGCGACTACGCGCTGCTGCAGGGGATCTTCCTGGTCATCACCATGGCGGTGCTGCTGGCCAACCTGGCGGCGGACTTCGTCTACGTGTTCCTCGACCCCCGCACCCGTCAGGAGGCCTGAGGATGGCCGTCGGCAGCAGCACGGACCTGGGCGCCGCGCGGGGCGCCGACCTGACGCCGCCGCCCCCGGGC
>JASIJN010000435.1 GCA_030050125.1 Streptosporangiaceae bacterium
CCATCGGCCCGCAGGCCCGCGATTTCGCTGGCCCCGTAGCCGATCTCGGACAAGACGGCGTCGGTGTCCGCGCCCGGCCGGGGCGGCGCGGCGGGGACCTGCGCCGCCGACCGGCTGAACCTCGGCGCTGGCGCCGGCTGCACCACGCCGCCGACGTCGGCAAACGTGCCGCGAGCAACGTTGTGCGGGTGCCCGGGCGCCTCGGCCGGGCTCAGCACGGGCGCCACGCACCCGTCCGACCCGGCGAACGCCTCGGCCCACTCGTCCCTGGTGCGGGTGGCAAACACCTCCGCGAACCGGGTCCGCAACTCCGGCCAGCCCGCCCGGTCGTGCTGCCCGGGCAGGCCCGCGCCGGACAGGCCGAGCCCGGCCAGCAGTTCGGCGTAGAACTTCGGCTCCAGCGCGCCGACGGCCACATACCCGTCGTCGGCGGTCCGGTAGGTGTCGTAGAACGGCGCGCCGGTGTCCAGCAGGTTCACGCCGCGCCGGTCCTGCCACGCGCCGACCGCGCGCGCGCCGTACACGAACGAGGTGATCAGGGCCGACCCGTCGACCATGGCCGCGTCCACCACCTGGCCGACCCCGGACCGCTCCCGTTCCAGCAAGGCGGCCAGCACGCCGAGCGCGAGCAGCATCCCGCCGCCGCCGAAGTCGCCGATCAGGTTGACCGGCGGGACCGGCGCCTCGCCCTCCCGGCCGACCAGCGAGAGCGCCCCGGAGATCGCGATGTAGTCGATGTCGTGCCCGGCGGTCGGCGCGAGCGGCCCGTCCTGCCCCCAGCCGGTCATCCGCCCGTACACCAGCCTGGGATTGCGCGCCGCGCAGGCCTCCGGCCCGAACCCGAGCCGCTCGGCGACCCCGGGCCGGAACCCTTCCACCAGCACGTCTGCGCCCTCGGCCAGCCGCAGCAGCAGCTCCGCCCCGGCCGGGTCCTTCAGGTTGATCCCGACCGACCGGCGGCCGCGGACCAGCGGGTCGACGGGGGCACGACGGTCGGCGCCGCAGGCCTCGGTCCGCTCGACCCGCACCACCTCGGCACCGAGATCGGAGAGGATCATGCAACCGAACGGGGCGGGCGCCAGGCTCGCGATCTCGATCACCCGGATTCCGTCCAGCGGCCCCATCGGCTGACCCTCCTCCGCACCGAACTGGCAAGCCCCGATCATGCAAACCCAGATCCAGAACGCACAGTCTCCCAGACGCTGGTCACCCTTCGTCGGCGAGCAGCAGGGCCAGGGTGGGGCAGGCCGCCACGGCGCGCCTGGCCAGCGGGAGCAGGTCGTCAGGCACCGGGACGGAGGCGACGATCGGGTAGCCCCACGGGTCCTCGGCGATCAGCTCTGGCAGCAGCTCGGCGCACATGCCGTGCGCCTCGCACGCGATCGGGTTCACGCGCAGGCTCTGGCGGCTCACTGTGCCCCCGTTCGCGTCCGGGCGCTCACTGCAGTGCCCCCCAGGAGTGGCCCGGCGCGGGCAGCACCGGGCGCCGGCGGACCCGGTCGCACGGCCCGGCCACGCTGTGCCGGCGCAGCTCGTCGGCGAAGGTCCGCAGCGAGCTGGCCACGAACGCCGCGGTTCCGTCCGGCAGGTGGCAGGCGCCGCGCCGAGCGACCAGGCCCAGCAGTTCCTGCGCCCAGCCGAACGAGCGGCCGTCCGGCACGCCGAAGGCCAGGCGGGCGATCATGTCCGCCAGGGCTGGCAGCCCGTTGACGCACGGCCCGCACTGGCCCGCGCTCTGGCCGGCCAGGTATCCGGCGATCCAGGCCGTCTCGGCCAGCCCGCAGGCCGACTCGGGCAGCAGGATCAGGACCCCGGGCCCGAGCGCGGCGCCCGCGGCCCACAGCGCGGGGTCGCTGATCGGGATGTCCAGTGCCTGGCCGTAGGGCAGCCATCCGCCAAAGTACCCGCCGGCCAGGACCGCCTGGGGCGGCTCGCACGGCCCGCCGGCCCGGCGGATCAGGTCCCCGATCGGCATGCCGAGCACGATCTCGTAGACGCCGGGCCTGGCCACCGCGCCGCTGACCGTGACCAGCGCCGACCCGGCCGCGCCGGCGCCCGGAGCCGGGGCGCCCAGCGCGCGGAACCAGTCGGCGCCGAACCGGCCGATCAGGGCCAGGTGCGCGAGCGTCTCCACGTTCTGCACCAGTGTGGGGCGGCCGTGAGCGCCCTTCTGGAACGGCCGCGGCGGCACGAAGGTCGGCTTGGCCGGGCCGCCGTTCAACTGGCTGATCAGGGCGGTCTCCTGGGACGCCACATAACCGCGGGGGACGGCCACGACCTGGATCGGGACCCGGTTCTGGTCGTACCGGTCGCGTTCATCGATCATCGCAGCCAGCTGCAGGGCTAGCTCGTCCTGGCCCTCGTGCACGCTCAGGTACCCGCGGGCGGCACCGACCGCCTCGGCGGCGAGCGCGATCCCGTCCAGCACCAGGTGCGGCGCGCGGGTGAGCAGCAGCCGGTCCTTGGCGCTGGCCGGCTCGGACTCGGCGCCGTTCGCGACCACCACGGTGCCCGTCTGGCTGCGCAGCAGGCCCGCGCGGCGTCCATGCTCGGCCACCGTGCGCAGCTTGCGGCCGGTTGGGAAACCCGCTCCGCCCCGGCCGGTCAGCCCGGCCCGCTCCACCTCGGAGATCAGGTCGGCGGGCCGGTACCGGTCGCCGCGGCCCGCGGCGTCGCGGAACGGCACCGGTCCGTAGCGGCCGATGTGCTCGCCGAGCGGCAGCGGCCCGCGGGCCGGGATGAGCCGGGGCAGGCCGGGCGGCGGGAGCACGTGGCTCGCGGCGCCCGCGGCGCTCATCGCCCTGGCGGCGCTCACGGCACGCTCCGGTTCGCTCGCCTGCGGGGCGTCTCGAGGCCCCGCGGCCCGCTCACGGTGCGCCGCCGGCGGTAGCGGTGGGCCGGGGCGTGCCGCTTCCCGTGGTCAGGTGCGCAGGGGTGCCGGCCCGCCGGGCCCAGCCGGGCTGCAACGGCCCGGCCGTCAGCCACGCGCCGCCCGCGATCAGCGTGAGCACCAGGGCCGCCGCACCGACCAGGCGGGCCCCGGCGTGCGATGGCCATCCGTAGATCAGGCGCCAGCCGACCAGGCCGGCGATCAGCGCGACGCAGGCCAGCGTGAGCACGAGGACCCAGCGGACCGGGGTGTCCGTGCCGGTGCCGAGGCCGTGCAGCACCGCGACCGGCCAGCACAGGTAGGCGGCCCAGTGCACCAGCCGCCAGGACGAGTAGCTCATCCTGGTGCGCAGCAGGCTGGTGACGGTCAGCGCCAGCAGCAGGTCGAACGCGATCGCGCCCAGGCCCAGCCATAGCGGCCGGTAGGCAGAGATGAACGGGATCACCACGTCCTGCACGCGGATCGGGACGAAGCTGTCGGCCAGCGTGGTGATGACGTGCAGCAGCGTGAAGGCCAGGGCCAGCAGCGTGGTGTTCCGGTGCAGCCCGATGGTGACGAACCTCGGCCAGGCCGGGCGCTGGTACCTGACCGAGGACAGCAGGCCGAAAGCCATGCTCAGGGTGAGCAGTACCAGCGCGACGAGCCCGGTGGCCCGGGTGATGTACCACAGCGGCGTCGAGGAGGTGACCACGATCGCGCCCGGCGGCAGCCGGCTGGCCAGCACCGGGCGGGCCAGGAGGTTGGACAGCACGGGGGCGGCCGCCGGCCGTGCGGTCATCGCGGTCATGCGCCCGGCTCTGGATCGTCCGGCCAGCCGGCCGTGGTCTGGACCGATCCGTCCTCGCGGACCAGCCGGGCGGGCAGGCCGGAGGCATCCAGCCAGGACGCGGCGGCCTCGCTCCGGATGATGGCCGCCGTGCTGGCGGTGTTCGCGTCCACGCAGCTGCCGGCGGCCACGCTGACCGTGCGCCAGCAGGAGCTGGCGGGCTCGCCGGTGGCCGGGTCGATGATGTGGTGCACCCGTCGGCCGCCCGCGGCCCAGGTGCGCACGGTGGTGCTCGAGGTGGCCAGGCCGCCGGACCGGATCGCCACCGTCTGCCCCGGCGCTTGCGGGCCGGCCGCGTGATCGTCGGTGACCCGGACCCGCCACCCGTCCGCGGGCGGGTCGCCCGCCACCGCGATGTCGCCGCCCAGGCTGACGAGCACGCCGGAGCCGGTCTGGTCGGCGATGAGCCGCGCGCAGTGGTCGGCCGCCCAGGCCTTGGCCGTCGCCCCCAGGTCGAGCCTGGCCCCGC
>JASIJN010000436.1 GCA_030050125.1 Streptosporangiaceae bacterium
TGCAGCCGGGCGACCTGCTCGGCAAGCTGGGCGTCCGATCCCGGACGCGGCAGCGCGATCTCGCGGATGTGGTACTCGATGTCGAAGTCCGGGTCGTCGACCCAGTACGGCTGGTCGAGGCCGAGGGGCACGTTCTGCAGCTTGCGGCGCAGCACCGGGACCAGCGCCAGCCGCTCCCCCAGCACGTCGGTGAGCCGGGCCAGGGTCAGCGGCTCGGGCGCCCCGCGGGGGTCCAGGACGCACACCCCGCCCACATGGCCGGTGGCGTTGGCCGTCTCCAGGGCCAGGAAGGCCGCGTCCAGGCCGGTGAGCTGCTGCATGGCGGCTCCCGGTCAGCGACCGGGGTAGAGCAGCCGCAGCGCCGGGGGCGGGCGGAACCGGCGCCACCGGCCCGGCGGGACCGCCAGCCGGTCGGCGATCAGCCAGAGCGTGGCCGGGTCCACGCCGAAGCCGAGGTGACCGCAGCGGACCTCGACGTTGTCGTGCCGGTCGGTCTCCGGCTCGGTGCAGGCCGACCGGGACACGATGCCGTCGAGCCGCGAGAACACCGCGGTCGAGGGAACCCGCAGCGGCCGGGCCCGCTCCTCGCGGGTGGGCAGCCGGTCCTCGGCGTGCAGGTGGGCGTGGCGCTGGTATACCCGGTGCGCCCGGCTCTGCCTGGAGTCGCTCAGCGCGAACGGGCTGCCCAGCGTGATCACCTGCCGGGCCATCGCGGACAGCTCACGGGCCAGTTCCCTGGCGTAGATGCCGCCCAGGCTCCAGCCGACCAGCGACACCGGACCCCCGGTCTCCCGCGCCAGCGACTCCAGCGAGCGCGGCAGCTCGTCCAGCACCCGGTGGGTCGGGCCGACGTTGCGGGCCAGGTTCCACCCGCGCACGGTGTAACCCAGCCAGCTCAGGTACCAGCGCAGCAGCGCGGTGCTCGAGTCCGAGGCCAGGAACCCCGGCAGCACCAGGACGCCGTGGCCGTCGCCGCGCGGCGCGGCGGACAGCCACGGGGCGGACAGCCCCAGGCCCGCGAACTGGGCCAGCCCGCGGGCGGGCTCAGAGAGGTACAGCCCGATCCATGGTCGCGCCGCCGGCCCGTCACCGGCCCCGCCGGCCGCCGCCTTCGGCTCTCCGATAACGGACATCGCTGCACTCCCGTCACTTCGTCACCCCATCCCGGCAACGCAGTGATACACGTGCAGTATATGTCTCAACGCCCACGGCGGCCATCCCCGGCGGGCTCGGGCTGATGTTCACAATCTTGTCAGCAGAGCCGTCGCCGTGCTTGACTGAGCGCGGGTATCACGCCGTCACGCCGCCCGGGAGCTGGTGGGATTTGGGACCCGAAAAGCTGCTCGACCCCACCGGCGACGACGACCGGGCCGTCGACACCACCCTGGCCCCCCGGCTGAGCAGCCTGCGCGGGCTGACCGCCGGCCTGCTCGAGAACACCAAGCCGAACGCCTCCGCGTTCCTGTCGGCCGTCGGCCGGGAGCTGCTCAGCCGGCACGGGCTGCGGGCGACGGTTCTGTACACCAAGAGCTACTTCGGCACGCCGGCCGAGGAGAGCCTGATCCAGCGCATCCTGCACAACTGCGACTTCGCGGTGGCGGGCATCGGTGATTGAGGCTCGTGCAGCGCGGCCAGTTTGGCCGATGGGATCCTGCTCGAGCGGGCCGGGGTGCCCGCCGTGACCATCTGCACGGACAGCTTCCTGGCCCCGGCGCGGGCCATGGCCAAGGTCTACGGCTTTCCCGGGTTCGAGTTCGTGACCGTGCCGCACCCGGTGGCGAGCCTGGACCAGGCGCAGATCGAGGGGCGGGCCCGGGACGTGCTGCCCGGCGTGCTGCGGATCCTGGGCCTGGAGTCCTGACGTGACGGCCGCCGTCGGCGAGGACGCCCCGCTGGCCGACCCCGCCGAGGTCCGCCGGGCCATGGAGTACTACGCGGACCGCGACTGGACCGACGGGCTGCCGGTGGTCCCGGTCACCGAGTCCTACCTGGCCGAGTTCCTGGCCCAGACCAGCCGCGACCCGGACGAGGTCGTGTTCTCGATGCCGCACCTGAACCGGCGGTGCACGGTCCGGCTGGCCGCCATCAACGCCGGGCTGGCCGGATGCCGCCCGGAGTACTTCCCCGTCGTGCTGGCCGCCTGGGAGTCGCTGAACGCCGAGGGGTACGCCACCCGCGGGATCTGGCAGAGCACGACCGGGACCGCGCCGTTCCTCATCGTCAACGGCCCGGTGCGCCGGCGGATCGGGCTGAACGCCGCCGGGAACGTGTTCGGCTCCGGGTTCCGGGCCAACGCGACGATCGGCCGGGCCATCCGGCTGACCGCCATCAACGCCTTCGGCCTGCGCCCGCACCAGCTCGACCAGGCCACCCAGGGCACCCCGGCCAAGTACACCGCGTGCATCGCGGAGAACGAGGAGGAGAGCCCGTGGCCGCCGCTGCACGCCGACCACGGCCTGGACCCGTCGGACAGCGCGGTGACCACGATGGTGATCCGGTCCTGCGTGCACATCGAGGCCCGGCACACCACCGTGCCCGAGCAGCTCGCGCTGGACATCGCGGGCACGATCTCGCGAACCGGCGCGCTGATCCACGAGACCATCAGCGCGCTGGTGGTGCTCGGCCCCGAGCACGCGCAACTGCTCGCCCGGGCCGGCTGGAGCAAGGCCGGCCTGAGCCGGTTCATCTACGACCACGCGGTGCGCAGCCGGGCCGAGCTCGCCGCCGTGGGCAAGGACGCCATCGCGCGGCAGACCCGCTGGCGGATGCCGGCCGATCACCCGGACGCGATGCCGGACCAGGCCGCGGCCGGCGGCCAGCCGGACCGGGTCCGGGTGCTGAACTCGGCCGAGGCCGTGCTGGTGGTGGTGGCCGGCGCCAACAACGCCGGCGTCTCCGCGGTCGTCGAGACCTTCGGGCCGCGCGGCGGCCCCCCGGCCGTCGTCCGGGTGACAGACGAGAGGCAGGCAGCGACATGAGTCACGGCACACCGGAGCCGGACGGCGCCACCGCAGGCGGCGGCACGGCAGGCGGCGGCACGGCGGCGCTCGACGCCGCGCTGCGGGGATTCCGGGACATGCTGGCCGCCGACGGCTACCGGCTGCTCTGGTCGGTGACCGAGCCGGACCGCGTGCTCATCCAGATCGAGGCCGGCCCGCAGGCCTGCGCGGACTGCCTGGTCCCGCTGCCGGTGATCGAGGGCATCATGACCGACGCGCTCGCCCCGACCCGGTACACGCTCGACCGCGTGGTCCTCCCGGCCGGCGATCCGCATTCCGCGGCCGAGTGAGCCGGCCCGGTATGCCCGGCGCGGCGACGATCACCGAGCCCGGCCGCGCCACGCCGGTGCACGGCGAGTTCGACGTGGTCGTGGTCGGCGGCGGGCCGGCCGGGATCATGGCGGCCAGCGCGGCTGCCCGGCGCGGGCGGTCGGTGATCCTGCTGGAGCGATACGGGTTCCTCGGCGGCGCGGGCACGGCCGGCGGCCTGAGCACGTTCTGCGGCCTGCACGCCCGGGTGCACGGCGAGGACCGGCAGGTGATCCACGGCCTGGCCGACGAGCTGCTCGACCGGCTGGTCAAGCTGGACGGGCTGGCCCGGCCGCACCTCACCATCAACGACGGCATCCTGGCCCAGGCGTTCGACATCTCCAGCTACAAGATCGCCGCGGACGAGCTGGTGACCGGCTCCGGCGCCCGGCTGCTGTTCCACGCGCTGGCGGTCGGCCTGGCCATGGCCGACGAGCGGACCATCGGCGCGGTGTTCATCGAGTCGAAGTCCGGCCGGGCCGCGATCCGCGGCCGGGTGTTCATCGACGCCACCGGCGACGGCGACGTGTCGGCCTGGGCCGGGGTGCCGTTCGAGAAGTCCGGCGAGCTGCTCTACCCGTCGCTGATGTTCCGGATCAACGGCGTGGACGCCCGCGCGGCCGGGGACAAGCCGTGGCGGACGGTCGAGCGGCTGATGGACGCGGCGGAACAGGCCGGCACGCACAGGTTCCCGCGCAAGAAGCCGATCGTGCGCCCGCAGCGCAACCCGCTGGAGTGGCGGGCCAACCTGACCCAGCTGAGCAACCCGGACGGCAGCGCGGTCGACGGCACGGACGTGGACCAGCTCACCCACGGCGAGCTGCAGGGCCGGCAGCAGGCCCTGGACGCGTTCACGTTCATCCGGGATCACGCCCCTGGCTTCGGCGACTCCTACATCGTGGACCTGGCCCCGCAGATCGGGATCAGGGAGACCCGGCGGATCATCGGCGAGTACCGGCTGACCGAGGACGACGTGCTCGGCTGCGCCGATTTCCCTGACACGGTCGGGGTCAACGGGTGGCCGGTCGAGGCGCACGTGGCCGGCACCGTGGAGTTCCGCTGGCCGCGCGGGCAGAACCCGCGCGGATTCAACCAGCTGCCGTTCCGGATGATGCTGCCGGCCCGGGTCGGCAACCTCTACGTGATCGGCCGGTGCGCCTCGATGACCCACGGCGCCCAGTCGGCCGCCCGGGTGACCGGGCCGTGCTTCGCCATGGGCGAGGCCGCGGGCACCGCCGCCGGCCTGGCCCTGTCCGCGGCAGTCGACTGCGGCGCC
>JASIJN010000437.1 GCA_030050125.1 Streptosporangiaceae bacterium
AAGCTCACGGACCCTCCGCGGCGTGGCCATGCCCGTGGTGTCGCCGAACGAGATGCAGTCCGCGCCGTCGGCCACCGCCCGGGACGCCACCCGGACCACCCGCTCGACCGGCACGTCGCCCTCGTACGGGCAGCCCCAGGCGGTGGAGACGATCACCTGGCAGGTGGCCCCGCGGCCGTGCGCCTCGTCGATGACCGCCGCGATGTCGTCGAGCGACTCCTCGGTCGACCGGTTGACGTTCTTGCGGTTGTGGGTGTCGGACGCGGACACCACGGCCTCGATCTCGGTCAGCCCGCGGTCCAGGGCCCGGCGGGCCCCGCGCAGGTTCGGCACCAGGGCGGAGTACCTGACCGAGGGTGCCCGGTCGATCCCCAGCCACACCTGGTCCGCGTCCGCCATCTGCGGGATCGCGTCCGGCCTGACGAACGACACCGCCTCGATGCGCTGCACGCCCGTGGCCGACAGCCGGTCGATGAGCTCGATCTTGGCCTCGGTCGGCACCGGGTCCTCGTTCTGCAGCCCGTCACGGGGACCGACCTCGCGCACCGAGATCCGTTCCGGAAGGTCACTCACTGCGTCGCCTCATACCTTGAAGGCTAGCGATCCTCGCGCGCGAGCCGGGCCTGCTCGTCCTGGACCAGCTGGAACAGCGTGGCCTGGACCCGCTCGACCTCGGGTATCTCGTTCAGGATCAGCTGACCGTGCTCGCCGGCCGACTCGACGATGAGCCTGCCGCACCCGAGCAGCCGGTCCAGCAGGCCGTGCGAGAACGACACGTCGCTGATCTTGATCAGCGGGAAGTCGCGGCCGGACCGGGACAGGATGCCGCGGCGCAGCCTCAGCCTGCGGGTGGTCAGCTCGTAGCTGGTCGTCTTCCAGCGCAGCCACGGGACAACGAACCAGACGATCATGGCCAGGACGGCCACGCCGACGACCGCGAAGCGCGCCGCGACCAGGTCGCTGCGCGGCGGGAGCAGGATCTCCGCCGCGACCGCGGCCACCAGGATCAGAAAGAGGACGAAGACCGGCCGCAGCAACGTCTTCCAGTGCGGGTGCAGCCGCAGCACGAAGCGCTCGCCCTCGACCAGGGAACCATCACCGGCCATAGCTCACATCGTGGCACGTATGGCGGCAATATGTGGTCAGGCGCGTCTCAGCGGACGTGCACGACGTCGCCGGCGCTGACCGGGGCCAGGCCGGACGGCGACCGGACGACCAGCCGGCCCACGTCGTCTATCTCGGCCGCCTCGCCGGTGACGGCCGGCCCGCCAGGCAGCGACACGACCACCTGCCTGCCGAGGGTGGCGCACAGCCGCCGGTACTCGGCGCGCAGCCCGCTTTCGCCCGCGTCGCCCAGCCGGCCCGTCCAGGCCCGGTACCAGCGCTCCAGCTCCCGGAGCATGCTCGCAAGCAGCCGGTCCCTGTCGGTGACCGCCGCGCCCTCCAGCGCGAGCGAGGTGGCCCCGGCCACCGGCAGCTCGTCCCGGCCGGTGGACACGTTGATCCCGGCGCCCACCACGATCGCGTCGCCGGCCTGCTCCGCCAGGATGCCGCCCAGCTTGGCACCGTGCACCATGACGTCGTTGGGCCATTTCAGCCGGGCGTCGACCCCGGCCTCGCTCCGCAGCGCCGAGGCGAGGGCGACGCCGGCCAGCAACGGCACCCAGCCCCGGTGCGCCTGGGGCACGGCGGCGGGGCGCAGCAGCACCGAGAACGTCAGCCCGGCACGCGGCGGCGTGACCCACTGTCTGGCCATCCGCCCGCGCCCGGCCGACTGCGCTTCGGCCGCCAGCACCGTGCCCTCGGCCAGGCCGTCTTTGGCCCGTCCCAGCAGGTCGGAGTTGGTGGAGCCGGTCTCGGCCACGACGCGGATCTCGCGCCAGAGGCCGCCCGGCGTCACCACGGCCTCGCGCAGGGCCTCGGCACTCATCGGCGGCCGGGCGGCCGGACTCATACGCGCCATGCACGCTATTGTCAAGCCTGGGGGCTTACCTGTTCCGCGCCGGGGTGCCAGCACGTCTGGACTCATCCACGAGTTTCGCTGCGCGGCAGGTCATGCGGGCTGAGCAGCCCGGACAGTCGAGGAGAGCAGTGCCCGATCTCGAGCTAGAGCGTCGCGGCGCGCGCGAGCGGCCTGGCGCACCGGGCGGGCACGTGGTGCGTGGTCCGCCCTGGGCGGGCGCGACCGTCGCCGCCATGCGCAGGGTCGCCGCCATGCTGACGCCGAGGGCGCTGTGGCGCGACCACCGGCTGTTCACGATCCTGGTCGCGCTCGCGCTCGTGCCGCGCGTGCTGGCCGCGCTGGCGTTCCGGCCCGCCCTGCTCACCTCGGACTCGTTCCTGTACCTGGGCGAGGCCGCCAAGGGCACGCTGGGCGTGATCCGGCCGTCCGGCTACTCGCTCCTGCTCGACCTGCTGCGGCCGTTCCCGCACCCGCTGCTCGCGGTCACCACGGTGCAGCACCTGATGGGGATCGCGATCGCGGTCGTCGTCTACGGCATGCTGCGCTACTGGGGCCTGCCCGCCTGGGGCGCGTCGCTGGCCGCGCTCCCGACCCTGTTCGACCCGCGCGAGATCGCGCTGGAGTCGTACATCCTGCCCGACACGCTGTACAACCTGATGCTGCTGCTGGCGGTGGCGCTGCTGCTGACCAGGCGCGTGCCGCGGCTGTGGCAGTGCGCGCTGGCCGGCCTGTTCGTGGCGTACGTCTCGGTGCTGCGCGGCAACGGGCTGCCGCTGGCCCTGATCTTCGCGGCGTTCCTGCTGATCAGGCGGGTCGGCTGGCGCGCCTTCGCCGCGGCCGCGGTCGCGTTCGCCGTGCCGCTGCTGTCCTACGTGCTGACGTTTCACGCCGCGTATGGCCAGTTCAATACCACCAGCAGCGACGGGCTGTTCCTGTGGTCGCGTACCACGAGCTTCGCCAACTGCGCGATCATCAAGCCGCCGAAGGAACTCGCGCCGCTGTGCCCGAACCGGGAGAAAATGGTCGCTCCGGCCGGCCCCGCGCCGGCCTGGTCGGTCAACGCCCTGCTCAACGAGCCGACCCCGGCCGACTACCTCTGGGCGCCGGATGCCTGGTGGCGGCATGACAAGTACCCGGGCGTGAACAAGTACAACGACAAGCTGGCCATGCGCTTCGCGATCGACGCGATCGAGGCGCAGCCGCTGGATTACCTCAGGGTCACGGCCAGGGACGTGCTGCTCGTGTTCATTGAGAACGACCGGCCGCTGACCAAGGCCACGATGAGCTTCACCGTGACCCCGCATATCGCCAGGCTGCCGTCCTATTACGCCCAGGACGAGTACGAATACGCCGGAATCCGCGGCGATACTTACCTGGTTCAGCCCTATGCGTATTTCCTGTTGCTCTATCAGCAGCCTGTCTATTTCCCCGGCATTGTCTTTTTCCTTGTCGTGGTGACCGGGCTGGTGGGCGTGGTGCGGCAATGGCGCAAATGGGGCGGCATCCAGGCCCTGCCGTGGACGCTGGCCGCGGCCAGCATCGTCCTCCCGGCCATGCTGACCCAGTCCCTGTACCGGTACACGATCGTCGCGATCCCGCTGGCCTGCCTGGCCGCGGGCATGACGTTCATCAGGCCTGAGCGGGAACAGGCCGCGCGCTCCGGCGCCGCGGGTTCCCCGGCCGCACGGTCCCCCGCCGCGGATTCCCCGGCCGCGCGCTCCCCGGCGCGCCCCGAGAGTTCTCGGCCGCAGCCTCCGGACGCGGACTCATTGGCGCTCCCCGAGAACCCGCAGGCGCACCCTCCTGGCGCGCCAAGCCCGTAATTCGCACGATATGCGCGGCGCGGCTTCAGACCTGGGCCAAAGACCTGACGGCATTGCAGGCCGGATGGCGGTAATCTCACAGCGCCGAAGCATTAGGGGGGAGCAAATGAAGACCGGAATACCTGTTTTACTGATATGCGCGGCATTCGCCGCGGGGTGCGCGAGCCACCCGGGGTCGCCGTCCGCGGGCAAATCCTCGGCGCACTCGGCCAGAACCGGGGGACATGGCACCTCGACATCCGGAGCGGGAACCGTGAGTTCGGCCGTGGCCACCGCGCCGAAGACCGCTGCGGCGGCCAAGAGCGCGGCTACCCTGTTCCTCGACCTGTACTCCGCCGACCAGTACTCGGCCGCCTACGAGATGCTCTCGCCGAACGCCAAGAAGTTCATCACCGAGCGCACCTGGGCGCGCGTGCATCAGGCCTGCAAGGGAACCTCCGGCCTGTCCTACACGGTCACCCAGCCCGTCCTGACCGGGAACAACGCGGTGGTCAGCGTGTCACTGGCCGGCACCGAGTCCGACCTGGGCAGCGACCAGGAGAGCCTGATCTACCGCGGCAACCGGTGGTACTTCGTCCCGCCGGATCTCTCGTTGTACAAGCATCACAGCGCGGCTCAGGTCTTGAGCGAGCTGAAGTCGCTGGGCGAGTGCACGTAGCCACCGGTCACCCGCTGGACGGCCGCCGTCGCTGCGGGCCCGCGTGCCGGGCCCGCAGCACGAGCGCGAGCTCGAAGCGGGCGTCGGGATCGTCGAGCTGCTCTCCGAACAGGTCCCGCAGCTTGTGCAGCCGGTAGCGCGCGGTCTGCGGGTGGATGAACAGGCGCGCGGCGACGCCGCTGCTCTTGCCGGTCTCCAGCCAGGCCAGCAGCGTCTCGGCCAGCGTGTCCTGGCGGCCGGGCGCCATGTCCTTGAGCGGGGCGAGCCTGCGGGCCCGCAGGCGGTCGAGCAGGTCCCCGCCGCGGCGCAGCACCATGTCGGTGAGGTGATCGTCGCAGTGGATAATCGAGCAGTCGCCGAAGACGCCCTGCTCGGCAAGCGTGAGCGCCTCGCGGG
The DNA here is from genome assembly GCA_030050125.1 of Streptosporangiaceae bacterium. Next base: position 4,841 of record JASIJN010000437.1, read on the forward strand.
CCCAGTGCAGCGACTTGGCGGCGTCGCGCAGGCCGACCGGGGGTCCGACCGCGCCCCGCAAGCCGCGCAGCCCGCGGTCGAGCATGTCCCGGCGCCCGGGACCGTAGGGGTCCGGGGCGATCAGGACCGGCGGCGTCCGGTCGAGATCCTGAAGCACCTCGGCGGGCAGAGCGGGCACCGGGCCGCCCGGCGGCTGGCGTCCGGTCAGCACGACCACCGATACCTGGCGCGGCTGGCGCCACTGCGCCAGGCGGGCCAGGTCGTCGATCGCCTCGACGGCGGCCGGAGGCTCGGCGAGCAGCAGGCCGACGAGCCTGCGGCGGCGGCGCTGCAGTTCCCCGGCCACCTGGGCCTGGGCCTGGGCGTATCCCTCAGCGGACAGGGCCGCCATCTCGTCAAGGAAGACGAACAGGGCCTCCGCGAGCAGGCTCAGGGTCTCCAGCGGGGCGTCCATCCACTGCGATGCGTGGGTCAGCCAGCGCAGCGCCACCCTGGCACCGGCCCGCAGGGCCGCCTGGAGCGCTTCCAGGCTGCGCCCCTCGCTGGCCTCGGCCCCGCCCAGCCTGCGGAACACCTCGGCCGCCTGATCCGAGGACGCGCCAGGGTCGGCGATCCGGTCGAGGAACTGGCGGGCCGCCTCCTCGGCCCCCCGGCGGACCGCGTGCTCGTACGACCCGTCCCCCGGCCGCGCGTACTCAGCCACACTGGAGTGGACCTCCGCGACCATCTCCTCGATCACCATGGGCAGCACGGGCCGAAGCTGGTCGGCCACCTCCGCCGGGATGGCGGGCCAAAGGCCCGCCATCCCGGCGGAACGGCCCCGGGGGTGGTTGCCGTTCCGCCGGGCCGGGCCGTTCCCGCGTCCCGCGGCGTTGCCGTTCCGGCCGGGCGCGGCGCTGCCATGAGGCGCACCGTTCGCGAGAGCCGTGCCGTTCACCCCCGGCGCGCTTTTGCGCCGGGGCGCGCCGTTCACGCGCGCGGCTGGTTCTGGATCGGACACCGCGAAGACCCTCGTTCCCTGGGCGATCTTTTCTGGCGGTGCCGGTGCCACAACGGGGAGTTAGCGGTCCAGCTACTCGCCGGTAATATCCTCCGAGGCTAGTTACCTTCCCGATCTGTGTCCAGTGAGGGCCCAGAGAACCGGTAGTGCGTGCGGAAACCGTCGCTATAACGACACTTAGCGCACACACTCCCGGGAGTGCGCCGGGCCGCACGGCAACACATCAGCGTTCCCCGCTCAAAGGCATGCCCCTTATAACCCTCTATGCGAATATTATTCCACTCAACAGACTCAGGCGGGGCAGCCCTGCCAGCCGCCCCTAATTTCGGTCCGCCCCGATTTACCCCCGACCCACTTCCGAATCGCGCAACCCGGCCCAAAACCCGGTCGTCGGCCCGCCTTCGCGGCCCCGCACCCGTCCGTCAGCGCGTTGTGGTTAAGAAATAGCCGGTCCCAGGCGGCAACTTCTTAACCCGTAACGGCTTGGCAGCCGCCGGACGCAAGCTGCGGTGGTTCCGGGCGGATGAGGCGACCCAGCAAGCGGTGGCCGACCTGACCGCAGGGGACGGCGCCGGGCACAGGTCCGGCGGCGCGCACGCCAGGCGGCGACCAGCCCGGCCGACGGCCTCGCGACCGGACACGCCGGGCTCGCAACCCCCAGCCGCCCGGCAACCCCGCCACCCAAGACGCAGGCACACGCCCCTCAGCCCATCCGACGGCCACAACCCAGGACACGCCGGGCTCGCAACCCCCAACCCGCCCGGCAACCCCGCAACCCAGGACACACCAGGCACACGCCCCCCAGCCCACCCGACGGCCCACAACCCAGGAACCCCCAGCCCACCCGGCAACCCCGCCACCCACCCACGCCAGGCACACGCCCAGACCGCCCGGCAACCCCGCGACCCAGCCACGCCAGGTTTGTGCCCTAACCTGTCCGGCATGGCCACCGAAGCTCAGCGGCCGGCCGACGAAGCCGACCAGCCAGCGTTGCACACGACCGCCGGGAAGATAGCCGATCTCGAGCGGCGCAGGCACGAGGCGGTCCACGCCGGTTCCGAGCGGGCGGTCGAGCGCCAGCACGCCCGGGGCAAGATGACCGCCAGGGAACGCATCGACGGGCTACTCGACCCCGGGTCGTTCACCGAGTTCGACGAGCTTGCCCGGCACCGGGCGCACGACTTCGACATGGCCTCCAACCGGCCCCTCGGGGACGGCGTCGTCACCGGGTACGGCACCGTAGACGGCCGGCCGGTCTGCGTGTTCAGCCAGGATTTCACGGTGTTCGGCGGCTCGCTCGGCGAGGTCTACGGCGAGAAGATCGTCAAGGTCATGGACCACGCGCTGAAGACCGGCTGCCCGGTGATCGGGATCAACGACGGCGGCGGCGCGCGGATCCAGGAGGGCGTGGTCGCCCTGGGCCTGTTCGGCGAGATCTTCTACCGGAACGTGATGGCGTCCGGGGTGATCCCGCAGATCTCGCTGATCATGGGACCGTGCGCCGGCGGAGCCGTCTACTCGCCGGCGATCACCGACTTCACCTTGATGGTCGAGGGCACCTCGCACATGTTCATCACCGGGCCGGACGTGATCAAGACAGTGACCGGGGAGGAGGTCAGCTTCGAGGACCTTGGCGGCGCGCTCGCGCACAACACCAAGTCCGGCGTCGCGCACTACGAGGCCAAGGACGAGGACGACTGCCTCAGCTTCGCCCGCGAGCTGCTCTCCTACCTGCCGTCCAACAACCTGGACGAGCCTGCGGCCACGGCCGGCGACGACCCCGCGATCCTGGAGATCACCGACGTCGACGCCGAACTCGACGGCCTCATCCCCGACTCGCCGAACCAGCCCTACGACATGCACGGCGTGATCACCCGGATCCTGGACGACGGCGAGTTCCTGGAGATCCACGCGGGTTTCGCCAGGAACATCGTGGTCGGCTTCGGCCGGGTCGACGGCGTGTCCGTCGGCGTGGTGGCCAACCAGCCGATGCACTTCGCGGGCTGCCTGGACATCGACGCCTCGGAGAAGGCCGCCCGGTTCGTGCGCACCTGCGACGCGTTCAGCATCCCGGTGCTCACGTTCGTGGACGTGCCGGGGTTCCTGCCCGGCACCGGCCAGGAGTGGGGTGGCATCATCCGGCGCGGCGCCAAGCTCATCTACGCCTACGCCGAGGCGACGGTGCCCAAGATCACCGTGATCACCCGCAAGGCGTACGGCGGTGCCTACGACGTGATGGGCTCCAAGCACCTGGGCGGCGACATCAACCTGGCCTGGCCGACCGCGCAGATCGCGGTGATGGGCGCGCAGGGCGCGGTGAACATCTTGTACCGGCGGGAGCTGGCGGCGGCCGGCGGACCCGACGAACAGGCGGCGCTGCGGGCGCGACGGGTGGCCGAGTACGAGGACACGCTGGCCAACCCGTACGTCGCCGCGGAGCGCGGCTACGTGGACGCCGTCATCCGGCCGGCCGAGACCCGGGCCCAGATCGTGCGATCGCTGCGCACGCTGCGGACCAAGCGGCAGACCCTGCCTCCGCGCAAGCACGGGAATATCCCGCTATAACCGCATGGGCGGCGCCCCCCGGCCGCCCCGGGCCGCCCCCGGCCGCCGCAGGAGCCGCAAACCCGGATCACCTGCGGGAACCGGCCGCAGCGGGCAGTAGATAGAGTCGTGAGCATCATGACCGAGACCGGATCACCGCTGCCGCTGCTTTCCCGTTACGCCATCATGGTCGATGTCGGGTACATCTACGCCTCGGCCGGCGAGTTGCTGTTCGGCGCCGCGTCGCGCCGCGAGTACCGGGTCGACGCGGACAAGCTGATCCAGGCGCTGACCCGGCACGCAGACGACCAGGTGCGCGGCGAGCTGCTGCGCGTCTACTGGTACGACGCCGCCAGGGACCGCGTGCCCACCATCGACCAGCGCGTCATCGCGCAGATGCCGTGGGTGAAGCTGCGGCTGGGCAACCTCAACGCGCGCGGCCAGCAGAAGGGCGTGGACGCCCAGATC
>JASIJN010000051.1 GCA_030050125.1 Streptosporangiaceae bacterium
CGCGGCATGCGGATGTCCATCAGCACCACGTCCGGCAGCGACTCGGCCGCCTTCTCCACCGCCTCGGCGCCGTCGCTCGCCTGGCCGACGAGGTCGATGTCCGGCTCCTCGTCCAGCACCATCTCCAGCCCGCGGCGGAACAAGGCGTGGTCGTCAACGATCATCGTGCGGATCGGCTCTGCGTGCCGCGACGCATCCGGCGAGGCCGCGCTGGTACCGGGACTGCTGCCCATGACGCCTCCTCCCTCACCGGTCCTGCGGTGGTGCCGGGCACCACGCTCGCGCAGGCATAGTTGCTCAGATCCGCGTGTGATCAAACTCTTGCCGACGGGCGGCCGCAACGCAAGCGACGCTACCGGGCGGCCAATAGCCCAGCCCGCTTGGCCTGCCCGTTGCTCCGGCTCAGCGCCTCCTCGCCGGACCGCGGCTCCGGGACGCTGTCGGCGGCGTCCTCCACCAGCCGGATCACACCGTACTGGTAACCGCGCCGCCGGTACACCACGCTAGCGCGGCCGTCCCCGGTGTCGCGGAACAGGAAGAAGTCGTGACCCACCAGTTCCATCTCGAACAGCGCCTGGTCGATGGCCATCGGCCGGGCGACATGGAATTTCTCCCGTACCACGAGCGGCCCGTCGCCCTGCATCGCGATCGGGACCACATCATCCTCTGCCGGGCGGCCGTCGCCCACGGCTCCCTCGGCGTCACCGGCATCCTCCGGTACCGTCGACGGTTCCGCGGGCGCCTGTTCGCCGGGCCCCGCGGCGGTCTGCGCGGCGGGGTCCTGGGCGGCGGGCAGGTCGGTCACCCGGATGGCGGCGTGCGCGCCGTGACGGCACTTGCGGCGGTCGCCCGCCCGGCGCAGCCGCGACTCCAGCTTGGAGAAGGCTATGTCCAGGGCGGCGTAGCGGTCTTCGGCCGACGCCTCGGCCCGTATCGCGGGCCCGCGGGACGAGATCGTCAGCTCGACGCGTTCCCTGCGGCCCGACTGGCGCGGGTTTCGCTCCTTCGAGACCTCGACATCGATCCTGATGGCCCTCTGATCCAGCTTCTCGATCTTGGAGAGCTTCGCCGTGGCGTGCTTGCGGAACCGGTCAAGCACGTCCGTCTGCCGACCCTTGAAGATGATGTTCACCTAGGAACCCCCTTCAGCATGGATAGGCGGCACCCGCCCGGCCGACCTGGTCTTCGACCCCACATCCGCCTGCTGAGGGGTTCGCGGCCGCCTGTGCCACTACTGCCCTTCTCCCGGCCCAGGGGACGTCGGATCCCCTGGCGGGGCAGGACTTACCTCTAAGCCGCACCGTGATCAGTCGACGATAAGTCGCCTTACGTGGGCCGTTTCGCCTGCGGCTGGCATCGGCTTGCCGCGGCAGCCTTCCCGCTGGCGGGAAGGCCTGCGCGGTGCAACCACGGACCCGGGCGGGTGCCATGACACCGACGCTAGTCCGCCCCGGACCGCTTGTCATGAGCGGGGGATACCCACGGCATTCGCCCAGGCGGCACGGGGTTCACGGACCGTGACCAGATGTCGGGAAATCGGCCCGCGGTTGGCGGTCCGGTCAGCCCGGATATACCGGGACCCAGCCGGTGGCCCGCGTCGGCTCGAAGCCGCTCTGGTTCGCCGAGACCATGATGGTGCCGTCGGACAGGCCGACGGCGATGTCCGGCGTGGAGTTCTCCGGGGCGGTGGCGCTCACCGACACCGGGTCGCCGCCGGTGACCGGGAGCTGGGTCGGCTGCCCGCCGTTCAGCGGGACCACGTAGAGCTGCCCGGGGTTCCCGGCCAGGACGATGAGATCGTCCTGGCCGTACCAGCTCAGCGCCCGGGGATCGCCGATGCTGGCGCCGAGGATCAGCGGCAAGCCGAGCGAGGCGGAGGAGCCGCCGCGGGTGATGGCGGCCACCTGGACCTGAGGCCCGGCCGCGCCGGCCACGCCGGAGACGATCATGGCGGCCCTGACGCCGTCCGGGGCGACCTGGAAGTCGGTCACCTGGCCCCCAGGGGGGACGCTCAGGGCGACCGGCGCCGTCGAGCTGGCTCCCGGCGGCAGCAGCCACACGGCGCCCGCGCCGCCGATCCACAAATCGCCCTGGTCATCCCAGCTCACCGACGTGATGTTGCCGCCGGGCGTGGTCAGCTGCCGCAGCGGCGCGCCCTGGCTCATGCCACCGATGTAGAGCGAGCCGCCATTGGCGGCGATCGCCGCCATCGAGCGCCGGTCCGGGGAGACCGCGATCGAGCTGAGCGCCGGGGGGTTCGCCGCCCCGGCCGCGCCCGCGACCGGGGCGACCCGGCCAGGGCCCTGCTGCCCGGCCCCGGTCAGGGCGTGCATGATGCCGTTGTCGTCAAGGAAGTAGAGGCTGAAGCCTGGCGGCTGGCCCTGCACCCAGGTGTGGTACGTCGGCAGCAGCTGATACAGGGATCCGCCCACCGGCACCGGGCGCCCGTTCAGCTCCAGCTGGACCGACTGGATGGTCCCCTGGCCGCTGGCCAGCGTCCAGACCAGCTGCGCGGCCATCTGCTGGAGCTGCGTGTGGCTGGCGGTGACGGCCTTCCCGCCCAGGTCGACGGTGGCGTTCGGGCCGTTGATGCGCACCTGGCCGATCTGGTCGGAGTGCGCGGGGAATCCGGTCGACGCGGCGTCGGCCAGCCATCCGGTCGGGTCCTGCAACAGCGCGTTCACCAGGCCGGTGGCCAGCTCGGTGTCGGTGGCCTGCTGCGGCACGAACACCGGGTCAGGCACCAGCCCCTGGCCGGACTGGGTCAGGAAGTACAGGTCCCGCGGCTGGTAGACGCGCTCGAAATCGCTCTGCGTCAGCAGCAGCTGCGACGTGGGCAGGGCGTCGATCCGCCACTGGCCCTGACCGTTGATCTTGACCAGGGAGTAATAGTAGGACTTGATCGCCGACCCGGAGGAGACCGTGTACTGGCCGGTGCCCGACAGCGTGGCCACCGGCAGGCCGGTGGCCTTGACCTCGGCCAGCTGCTGCGCCTGGCCGTCCAGCGGTTTGGGCACGGCGACCGCGGTCGTGGTCAGGCTGTTCACGACGGTGACCGCCCACCCGGGCCGCCATGTCCCCAGCGCCGTGCTGTCGAGATACTCGCGGGCCACGGCGTGATCGTTGGCGAAGCTGGCGCTGGCCGACAGGAAGCCGGACACGATCTGCCTGGGGTCCCAGTGCGGGCCGGGCCCCTCCGGGATCGGCTGGGAGTACACCTGCTCCTGGCTGAAGGCGCCCTGGCCGGCGCCGACCTGGACCGGGCCGCTGGTCGGCACCACCGCGCAGCCCGTGGCCGCGACGGCGGCGGCGAGCGACGCGGTG
>JASIJN010000438.1 GCA_030050125.1 Streptosporangiaceae bacterium
CGGCGGGGACGGGCGCGGCGCGATCGGGACTGGGGTGCGAGCTGAGGTTAGCCGAGGCGCTCGATGATTGTGGCGTTGGCCTGGCCGCCGCCCTCGCACATCGTCTGCAGACCGTACCGGCCGCCGACGCGCTCGAGTTCGTGCAGCAGCTTGGTCATCAAGATCGCGCCGGTGGCGCCGAGCGGGTGCCCGAGCGCGATCGCGCCGCCGTTCGGGTTGGTCTTTTCCAGCGAGGCGCCAGTGTCAGCCGACCAGGCCAGCAACACCGGGGCGAACGCCTCGTTGACCTCGAACACGTCGATGTCGTCGATGGTCAGCCCCGACTTGGCCAGCGCCTGTTCGGTGGCCGGGATCGGGCCGGTCAGCATGAAGACCGGGTCCGCGCCGGTGACCGTGAGCGCCTGGACTCGCGCTCGCGGGGTGAGGCCGTAGCGCTGGATGGCGGCAGCCGAGGCGACCATGATCGCGGCGGCGCCGTCGGAGATCTGCGAGGCCGTGGCCGCGGTGAGTTCCCACCCCTCGCGCAGCGGCTTCAGGTCGGCCATCATCTCCAGCGACGTGTCCCGGCGCGGCCCCTCGTCCGTGGTGACCCCGTCGACCGGGATGATCTCGCGGGCGAACCGGGCCTCGTCGATCGCGCGCACCGCCCGCTGGTGGCTCTCCAGCGAGAACTCCTCGAGCTGCGACCGCTTCAGGCCCCACTTCTCGCAGACCAGCTGGGCGCCGCGGAACTGGGAGATCTCCTGATCTCCGTATCGGTCCCGCCAGCCCTGGCCGAACGGGCCCGGCATGCCCTTCTCCAGCGGCAGCGTCACCGTCGAGCCCATCGGCACCATGCTCATGTTCTCGACGCCCGCCGCGATCACTAGGTCCTGGGTGCCGGACATGACGGCCTGGGCGGCGAAATGCACGGCCTGCTGGGACGATCCGCACTGCCGGTCGATGGTGACCCCGGGAACGCCCTCCGGCAGGCCGGCCGACAGCCAGGCGTTCCGTGCTATGTCGATGGACTGCGGCCCGATCTGGGAAACGCATCCCATGATGACGTCGTCCACCGCCGACGGATCGGCACCGGTTCGGGCGATGAGCTCGGTCAGGACCTGCGCGGCGAGGTCGACCGAATGCACCTGCGCCAGGCCGCCGTTCCGCCTGCCGACGGGTGTGCGCACCGCCCCGACAAGGTATGCCTCCGCCACGATGTCCGCCCTCCGCTAGCCCAGCAACCGACCGACCGGCCGCGCGCCTGCCCGCTGCCCGGCACAAACGCCCCGGTTGACCATTGATTTGAGGTTACTCCGGGGATCCGTGCGCTCCATAGGCCTGCCGGACAAGATCCGCCGGGGACAGGATTCCAGCGAGATTCCGGTCGCCTTAGGTAGCTGGAGAGCTACTATCCGTGATGTATCGAGACCAGCCGGCGGGCCAGGCGAGGGGGGCTCGCCTGGCCCGGCGGTCCGGCGGGTCATCGGCCACCGGCGGGCTGGCGCGCCGGGCACTGCGCACCGCCGGGCCAGCCGGCATGGCAACAGGGGGACGGGGCATGGCAGCGAAGATCGTCGAGGACACGACGGGCCTGGTGAGCATCGGTCAGCTCGCCAAGGCCACGGGGGTCAGCAGCCGGACTATCCGGTACTACGAGGAACTCGGCATCCTGCCCGAGCCGCGCCGGTCACCTGGCGGTACCCGCAGGTACCCGCGCGAATACCAGGGCTACATCGATACCGCGCTGGCGCTCAAGGACCTGGGCTTCCGGCTGGAGGAGATCAAGCCGCTGGCCAGGCTGGCGCTCGGCCGCTCGGTCAGCGCCGGGCAGCGGGACCAAGCGGCGAGGCTGGTTGACGACCGGATCGAGGCGCTGGCCCGCCAGGCCAGCGTCTTGCGCAGGCTGCGCGATTCGGTCCACGGCCCTGACGCGGCCGCCGAGGTGCCGGGCGTGCTCAGCGCGGCGGACCTTGCCGTCGTCCCGCCCATGCGCAGCGATGGCGCCGCGTAGACCACGCCGCGCAGGCCAAATAGCCAAACGAGCGGGTCCGGTTGAGGCGATTTGGCTCCGTCGCGGCTTATGCTCGAAGGGACACGACCCTACGGGAGAGCGCCATGGCCGATGGACTGATCCTGCTGGCGTTCATCGCGATCCTTGGCGCCCTGTTCACGGTCCGGATGCGACGCCGCATGGGCATCGCATCCAACGCCCGGACCTGGTACATGGTGATAATCGGGATCATCCTCGTCGGGCTGGTGCTCTGGGTCGCCTCCCTGCCCCAGTGAGCCAGGCCGCAGTGAGCCAGCCCGCTCAGGGCGCGCCAGCGCTGCCCTTGATCGGGATCTCGAACCACACCGCCTTGCCGTCCTGAGTCGGCCGGGAACCCCACCGGGTGGCCAGCTGATCGACCAGGTAGAGGCCGCGCCCGCCCTCGTCGTTCTCCCCGGCGCTGCGAATCCGGGGCAGCCGCAGGTCCGGGTCGAACACCTCGACCCAGATGGCGGTATTCCCGCGGCGCAACCGGAGCGTAAATTCCCGGCGGCCGGCGGGCGCGACGAAGTCCTCGACGAACGGTGAGCCGACCGTGTCATCCAGGACATCCTCGAGCCCCTGGGCCTCTATGGCGAACTCATGCCGAGGGCTCGGCGAGACCGCGGCGTGCAGCACCACGTTCGTCACCACCTCGGAGACCAGAAGGCAGGCCAGGTCAGCCTGGCCCTCGTCCATGCCCCAGGCGGCGAACGTCTGACTGGCCAGCCGCCGAGCCTCGGAGACCCGGATCGGCTCGGCCGGGAAGTTACGCTCCCGGGAGGCGAGTTCCACGGCGGAGGTGCGGACCACGACAATCGCCATGTCGTCGTCGATCTCCCCGGGCACGGCCTGCTCGGCGGCCTCGGCGATGGCCTCCACACTGCCCGTGGCCACGTCCCGTACCGCCTTGCGGAGCATCTCCAGCGCCTCGGCCTCGGTGTAGTGGCCCTCGCCGTCCGCCCGGTGCCGCCGGTCGGTCAGGCCGTCGGTGTAGAAGACCAGCGCCGAGCCCGGAGCCAGGTATCGCGTCTCCTCGCGGTAGGTCGGCAGGCCGGGCATCCCCTTGCCGCGGACGCCCAGCAGCACGCCCTTGTGCTCGATCTCCATCTGCCCGACCTCGTTGCCGGTGATCAGCAGCGGGGCGTCGTGGCCGGCGTTGGCGAACGACAGCGTCCGCGACCAGGCGTCGTAGACCAGGTAGGTGCAGCTCACCGTGGGCGGATCGGCGCCGTAACCGCCCGAGGCATCCGGGGCCGTCAGCTCGAGCGTCCGGCACCAGTCGTCGAGCCGGCGCAGGATCTCGGCGGGCGGCTTGTCGTCCTGAGCGAAGGCCCGCAGCGCGGCCCTGAGCTGTCCCATGATCGCGGCCGCGCGGGCGCCCCGTCCCTCGACGTCGCCGATGACGATGCCGACCCGGCCGGCGGACAGCGGGATGATGTCGTACCAGTCCCCGCCCACCTGCGTCTGGATGCCCTGGCCGTGGGTCTCTAGCGGCTTGGCCGGCACGTACTTGTAGGCGACCGTCAGGCCGTCGACCGCGGGCGGGTCGTGCGGCAGCAGGCTGGTCTGGAACGCCAGCGCGGTGCGGCGCTCCTCCTCGAACAGCATCGCGTTGTCGATGGCGATGGCGATCCGGCTGCCGACGGTGCCGAGGAAGTCGCCGTCATCGGAGGTGTAGTGACGGTGCTCGCGCCGGGTCAGATCGGAGAAGGCCAGGCTGATCACGCCGAGTACCTGGCCGCGGGCGATCAGCGGCGTCGCGATCACCGACCTGAGGCCGATGTCGCCGCACGTGTCCAGGCTCGACTGGCGAGGGGCCGGCCACTCCTTCTCGCTCAGGTCCGCCACCACCACGGTGTCCCGGCGCGACATGGCCTGCTGGCAGAAGTGCCCGACCGGGTAGCTGACCACCTCGTCCACCTGGGCCCAGGTCCCGTCCGGCGGCCACCAGCCCCGGGCGTGCAGCTGAGCCTTCCGTACCAGTTTGTCGCCCTGGTACAGGTCGATCAGGCAGTGGTCGGCGAACTGCGGCACAAGCGTCTCCGCGACGTGCCGGAGCGTGACGTCCAACTCGAGCGACTGCGACAGCCGCTCCCCGATGCGCTCGAGCAGCCTGAGCCGGTCCCGCTCGGCCCGGCTGCCGCTCAGGGTGGCCTCGCGGGCGAGGACGACGATGCCCGTGACCTCTCCGGACGAGTCGAGCAACGAGCTGGCCCGGGCCCGGATCAGCAGCCGGGATCCATCCAGCCGACGGCTCGCGAAGGTGCCCTCCCAGTACCGGCCGTGCGTCACCTGCGACACCAGGTCGCTGACCCTGGGCGCGTCACCCTCCTCGAACCCCAGCGAGACCAGCGGCTTGCCGACCAGGTGCGCGGCCTGGTCAGGGAAGCCGAACAGGTTCTCCGCGTAGCGGTTCGCGTAGAGCAGGCACCCGTTCCGGTCGGCGACCATCACCGCCGAGCTCATCTGCTCGAGGATCTCCGCCGTGCTGGGCACCGAGTGGAGTACAGGCACGTCCGGGGCGGGGGACCTCATCTGGGCCCCGCCACGCGAACGGCTCGCCGCATGCACCCGCACAGGTCAGGGCCTGGTGACGAATACATGCGCGGCCACCTGGCGCGGTAGTTCCGCCTCCAGACTGCCGATTCCATCCTCACCGATCACCCGCACACCATCGTCGCTAGCCGCCAGCGTTATCTCCCGCCCAGGCTGTATTCCGATGCCCTTGAGTCTAAGCATCAGCGCCGCGTCGCTTTGGACCTGCTCACTGATCCGGCGGACCACCACCGGCTCGGCTCGGCGCGACGCGATCATTGTCATGGCCACTGCGCGCTCCCGGCCTGCCGCAAGCGCGCGCTTGCTAGCATCGGTCGGAACGCCGAGTTCTGCAAGTCCGGGAATGATATTTCCGTGCGGGCACCGGACCGGATAACCGAGCAGTTCGACGAGGCGGCGTTCGACGGTGTCGGAAATCACATGTTCCCAGCGGCACGCCTCTATGTGCACCTCTTCCCAGGGCAGCCCGATGATGCCGACCAGGAGACACTCGGCCAGCCGGTGCTTGCGCATCACCCGCATGGCGAGCGCGCGGCCTGTTCCGGTGAGCGACAACTGGCGGTCTCCCTCGACACGGAGCAGGCCGTCGCGTTCCATCCGGGCCACGGTCTGGCTCACGGTGGGGCCGCTCTGGGACAGGCGCTCGGCAATGCGGGCACGCAACGGGACGATGCCTTCCTCTTCCAGTTCGAAAACCGTGCGAAGGTACATCTCCGTGGTGTCAATGAGCCCGTGCGCCGTCAACGGCCCTCCCTCCTCGAACGATGCTATGCCGCAGGGCCAGGTCGGCGAACCACGAAGAGCGCCGGAGGATCGCGTCCGGCGCGCCATATCGGCGGAACTCAGGGCGCCAGGCGCTCCATCACCCAGCGGCCGCCGTCCAGGCGGTACCTGAACCGGTCGTGCAGCCGGTTTACCCTGCCCTGCCAGAACTCCATCACTTCGGGAATCACCCGATATCCGCCCCAAAAGCCGGGCATCGGAACGTCCGTTCCCTCCGGCCATTTCCGGGCAAGCTCGTCGTAGCGGTCATCGAGTTCGGCGCGGGAACCGATCACGGTGGACTGCCGGCTGGCCCACGCGCCAAGCTGGGAGCCGCGCGGGCGGGACCGGAAGTACGGCTCGCTCTGCGCGATGGACAGGGCGGACACCGTGCCCTCGATGATCACCTGCCGCCGCATCGCGTGCCACGGGAACAGCAGGCAGGCCCGCGGCACCTCGGCCAGGTCGGTGCCCTTGCGGGAGGTGCGGTTGGTGTAGAAGACAAATCCGCCGGAATCGTAGCTTTTAAGCAGGACCGTCCGGGCCCGCGGCCGGCCGCTGGCCGACACCGTGGCCAGCACCATCGCGATGGGCTCGGGCAGCGCCGCGGCGACCGCGTCGGCCATCCAGGCCGTGAACTGGGCCAGCGGATCATCGGCCAGCATGGCCCGCGTGAGCCCGGGCTCGTCCGCCGCACGAGGTGTCGGTTCCACGGCTAGTGATCCTCACACACCGGCTGCGCGGACCGCCACCGGGCCCCGGCCGGCGCGCCCGGTCCTGGCCGCGTTCCGCCGCTCTTGGGCGGAATCCGGCGGGCCGGGCGGGTTACCGCAGGCGCGCCGGGCACGATTGAATAGATCGGCTGGCTGCGAAGCGCTACCGGGCCGAACAGGCCCTGCCGGTGACCCGAAGGAGGAGCCAGATGTCCGATTTCACGCCCGGTCTGGAAGGTGTCGTCGCGTTCGAAACGGAGATCGCGGAACCGGACAGGGAGGGAGGCGCGCTCCGCTACCGCGGGGTGGACATCGAAGAACTGGTCGGGCACGTGTCCTACGGCCACGTCTGGGGCCTGCTGGTGGACAACTCCTTCGAGCCCGGCCTGCCTCCGGCCGAGCCCTACCCGATCCCGGTGCACTCCGGCGACATCCGGGTGGACGTGCAGAGCGCACTGGCCATGCTTGCGCCAGCCTGGGGCATGCAGCAGTTGCTCGACATCGACGACGAACAGGCCCGCGACGACCTGGCCCGGGCCTCGGTGATGGCCCTGTCGTTCGTGGCGCAGGCGGCGCGCGGGCTGGGCCTGCCGATGGTTCCGCAGCGGCGGGTGGACGAGGCGAAGACGATCACCGAGCGGTTCATGATCCGCTGGCAGGGCGAGCCGGACCCGAGGCACGTGAAGGCGATCGATTCCTACTGGGTCTCCGCGGCCGAGCACGGCATGAACGCCTCGACGTTCACCGCGCGGGTCATCGCCTCGACCGGCGCGGACGTGGCCGCGGCGCTGTCCGGCGCGGTCGGCGCGCTGTCCGGGCCGCTGCACGGCGGTGCCCCGGCCCGGGTCCTGAGCATGATCGAGCAGGTCGAGCGCAACGGCAACGCCGACGCCTGGGTCAAGTCGGCGCTCGACCGCGGCGAGCGGCTGATGGGCTTCGGTCACCGGGTGTACCGGGCCGAGGACCCCCGGGCCCGGGTGCTGCGCCGGACGGCCAGGGAACTCGGGGCGCCCCGGTTCGAGGTGGCCGAGGCACTGGAGAAGGCCGCCCTGGCCGAACTGCACGCCCGCAGGCCGGACCGGGTGCTGGCCACGAACGTCGAGTTCTGGTCGGCGGTCGTGCTCGACTTCGCCCAGGTACCCTTGCACATGTTCACCTCCATGTTCACCTGCGCGCGGACCGCCGGGTGGGCGGCGCACATCATGGAGCAGAAGCAGGCAGGCCGCCTGATCCGGCCCAGCGCGCGGTACGTGGGCCCGAAGAGCCGCCCGGTGTCGGAGGTGCCCGGCGCGGCCGATGTCGTGGACAAGGAAGTCTGACCCTTATGACCGAGATCGTCATCCCCGGTAACCTGCTGCCCGCCGACGGCAGGTTCGGCTGCGGCCCGTCGAAGATCCGCCCCGAGCAGCTGGCCGCGCTGGCCGCCAGCGGGGCCGTCTACCTCGGAACATCCCACCGGCAGGCGCCGGTCCGCTCCCTGGTGCGGCGGATCCGCGACGGGATGGCACAGCTGTTCTCGCTCCCGGACGGATACGAGGTCGTGCTGGGCAACGGGGGCACCACAGCGTTCTGGGAGATCGCCGCGTTCGGCCTGGTGGACCACAAGGCTCAGCACCTGTCGTTCGGGGAGTTCTCCTCGAAGTTCGCCCGGGTGACCGCCGGCGCGCCGTGGCTGGAGGCGCCGACGGTCATCGAGTCGCCGCCGGGAACCCACCCCCAGCCGCGCCCTGAGGACGGCGCAGACACCTACGCGCTGACCCACAACGAGACCTCGACCGGCGTGGCGATGCCGGTGGGCCGGGTGGCCGGCGCCGACCCGGACGCGCTGGTCATCGTGGACGCGACCAGCGGCGCCGGCGGCCTGCCGGTGCGGGCCGGCGAGGTCGATGTGTACTACTTCGCCCCGCAGAAGTCGTTCGGTTCCGACGGCGGGCTCTGGCTGGCCCTGATGTCGCCGGCCGCGCTCGACCGGGCCGGGAAGCTCGCGGCCAGCGGCCGGTACATCCCGGAGTTCTTCTCGCTGCAGGTCGCGATCGACAACTCGCGGCTGCAGCAGACCTACAACACGCCCGCCGTCGCCACGTTGTTCCTGCTGGCAGACCAGGTGGAGTGGATGCTGGGTCAGGGCGGGCTAGCCTGGGCGACGGCCAGGACCGCGCGGTCATCGGCCGTCCTGTATGAGTGGGCCGAGAAGACGCCGTTCGCCGCCCCGTTCGTGGCCGACCCGCTGCAGCGTTCCCAGGTGGTCGGCACGATCGACTTCGACGACGCGATCAACGCCACCGGGCTGTCGGCGGCGCTGCGCGCCAACGGGATCGTCGACACCGACTCCTACCGCAAGCTCGGCCGCAACCAGCTGCGGATCGGGATGTTCCCGGCCGTGGACCCGGCCGACGTCCAGGCGCTCACCGCCTGCATCGACTACGTGGCCGAGCGGCTCTGACGGGCGCCGCCTGCACATCGCCCGGCGCCGCGAGGACGGTCTGACAGGACGGTCAAATCTGACTATTTAACGCTCCGTCTGGCGTCGTTCGCAGCGGCCAGCTGCCTCTGGTCTCGTACCGAGGTGCCCCGCCGCCCAGGTCGCTGCGGATCAGGTGGATCTCCGCCGCCGTCCAGGACGCGCCCGCGAATCCGGCCAGCGCCCCGACCAGTTCTCCGATGTCGGCCGGCTCGCGGCAGCGAGCCAGAGTGAGGTGCGGGCGGAACCGCCTGCCCTCGTCCGGCGGCGGGGCCCCGGCCCGCCGTGCCCCCGCCGCGACCGAGCCGGCCAGCTTGGCCAGGCCCTGGCGGTCACCGCTGATGCCGGCCCAGAGCACCCGGGCCCGGCCCGGGGAGGGGAATGCCCCGGCGCCGGCGAAGGAGAGCGACATGCTCGGATGGCGGAGGGCGGCTCGCTCGAGGCGGGGAGCGAGCGCCGCCGCCGCGTCGTCGCCGACCTCGCCGAGGAACGCCAGGGTCAGGTGCCATGCCTGCCGGCCGGTCCAGCGCAGCGCCGGTTCGGCCGCGCGAAGCGGAGCCACGCGAGACTCGAGCTCGTCCAGCACCGCGGGCGGCGGCGCGATCGCAACGAACAGCCGCACTCGGCCATCCTGGCGCCCTCGCCGCAGCGCGGGCAACCGGATCGCCGTCAGCTCACCATCTTGGCCAGCACCGCGGGCCGCAGGTGCTCGCGGACCCGTACGCTGCGGCTGCGGGCATAGCAGCCCGCGATCACGAGCGTGGCCACGGCGGATATCAAGCCCCCGGCGATCAGGCTCATTCGCGGCCCGAAGACCTCGGCGACCCAGCCGACCAGTGGCGATCCGATCGGGGCTCCGCCCAGGAAGACCAGCATGTACAGGCCCATGACCCGGCCTCGCATGTCGGCCGAGGTGCCGAGCTGCGTGGCGGAGTTCGTGGCCGTGGTCAGGGTGAGCAGCGACAGGCCGGTCGGCACCAGCATGATCAGGAACAGCCAGAACGCCGGCATCAGCCCGGTGACCACCTCCAGCACGCTGAACGCCAGCGACGTGCCCAGCAGCAGCGCCATGGTGGGCCGTCCCCGGCGCGCGGCGAGCAGCGCCCCGCCCAGGGCTCCGACCGCGAACACCGCGGAGGCGAAGCCGAACGCGCCCGCCCCGGTGTGAAACACCTCGCGGGACATGAGCGCGTTCGTCACCTGGAAGTTCATGCCGAACGTGGCCACGAAGAAGATCAGCGTCATCGTCATCCACAGCGCCGGGCGCTCCCGGACGTAGCCGATCGCCTCCCGCAACTGGCCCTTGGCCCGGGGCAGCCGCTCGGCAGCGTGCAGCTCAGAGGGCCGCATCAGCTTCAGCCCGATCAGCACCGCGCCGTAGGACGCGGCATTGACCAGGAAGGCCGCGGGCGTCCCGAGCACGCTGATGATCAGGCCGGCCACGGCCGGGCCGGCGATCCTGGCCAGGTTGAACACCGCGCTGTTGAGCGCGATCGCGTTGGCCACCCCGCCGCGTCCGACCATCTCGGCGCTGAACGCCTGGCGCGTGGGGTTATCCACCACGGTGGCCAGCCCGAGCCCGAACGCCAGAGCGTAGACCTGCCAGATCCGCACGCTGTGGGTCAGCGCCAAGACGCCGAGGATCAGCGCCAGCCCGCCCATCGCCGACTGGGTCACCATGAGGATCCGGCGCTTGGAGTAGCGGTCGGCCACCATCCCGCCCCAGAGGCTGAACAGCAGCAGCGGCAGGAACTGCAGCCCCGTGGTGATGCCCAGCGCGGACCCGCTGCCGTGCGTGAGGTCGAGCACGAGCCAGTCCTGCGCCACTCGCTGCATCCAGCTTCCGGTGTTCGAGATCACCTGGCCGGTGGCGAACAGCCGGTAGTTGCGGGTATGCAGCGAGCTGAAGACCCGGCCGGGCGCGCCGGCTAGGACTGGCTGAGCTTCTCCAGGATCGGAGCCGCCGCGCGCAGCTTCGCCCGCTCCTGCGGGGTCAGCTCCCGGAGCCGCCGGGCCAGCCAGGCGTCCCTCAGCCTGCGCGACTGGTACACCAGGTCCCGTCCCGCGTCGGTCACGGAGAGCATCACCTGGCGCTTGTCCGTCGCGTGCGCCGAGCGCATCACCAGGTTGCGCTGCTCGAGGACGGCGATGACCCTGGTCATGGACGGCGGCTGCACCTTCTCGTGATCGGCCAGCTCGCCGGGGGTCATCGCGCCGTGCCGCTCGAGGGTAGCCAGGGCCCCGAGTTGAGTGTCGGACAGCTCGGACAGCTCGGGCAACCCGTGCACCGTGCGTTCCGCGCGGAGCCGGCGCGCGAGCCGGCTCACTGAGATCCTGAGCGCTGAGGCCAGGCCGGCGTCGGATCTGGTCTGCGGTGAAGTCGTGTTCATTAGCCTGAGTCATTACTCTTGCTAACGGTACCGGAGGTACCGGCATTCCGGCAAACCATTAGCGGGATGACCGGGCACGCGCTGTTCGCGTTCCCGGATCCAAGTACATCACGCAAGGGCGGCCACGTTACCTTGGAACACGTGAGCAATGCCCGCCGCCCAGCCCCGCCTCCGCTGGAGGCCAATGACCAGCTGGTCACGGGGGTGATCACGGCCGGATGGGCGGTCGCGCTGATCGTCCTGCTCGCGATCAGGACGGACATCCCGCCGTCCGACCGGTGGTGGATCTGGACCTGCGTCACCGGCCTCGGCCTGGGCCTGTTCGGGCTGCTGTACGTGCCGCGGCTGAAGCGGTCCCGCGAGCGTGCCGCGCGGCGCCGCGCCGAGGCCGGGCAAACCCGCGGCTAGCTGTGGTCGAGCGACTCGAAGACGGTGTCCTCCATGGAGACCCCGGGCGCGTCGACCAGGTCGTAGCCGAGCTCGTCGATCACCGGCGACGCCGCGCCGGGCACGCCCGACGCCGTCGCCGCCTCGGAGTGCGCGCCGCAGCCGTGGTCCAGTGACACCACCCGCCCGTCGTCCGGCGCGTACTCGTTCGCGCATGCCCCGAAGACCCGGCCCAGCGGGCCGCCGAGCCGGACCAGGAAGCCGCAGGTCATGCACGGTCCGGGCGCCGCATGCGCCAGGGGGCTGCGCGGCCCGTGGTCGCCGGAGTACCAGCGCAGCGCGGTCTCGTCCCGCCCGATCGCCGACAGCACCCGGGCCCGCTTGGTCCCCGCCACAGCGTCTTCCTCTTCGCCCGCCAGGCTGGCGCCGACGGCCGGGAACGCCGCGGGGTGGCCGCTGGGCGGCAGGCCGATCGTGGGCAGCGCGGCATCCCACGGCGCGCTGTCGTCCCAGTCGAGCACGCCCTCGTCGCCCTCGAACATGAACGCGGGGACCAGGCGTTCGTCATCCGACGACGCGGGCAGCAGGTCGCCGGGACCCAGGTCGCCGGGCCGGACCCGGTCCCGCCAGGGAACCCAGTCGGGCGCCAGCAGCGACTGCGGGCCGGGCAGCAGCTCGCTCTCGCTGACAGTGACCACCTTGGCCCGCGAGGCGCGGGCGACGGTGACCGCCCAGCGCCAGCCGAGGTAGGCCGGATCGAGGCACGCGAACAGGTGCGTGACCACCCGGTCGCCCTCGGCCTCGGCCCCGAGATGCTCGCCGACCAGCGCCGGGCCGGCCACCTCCTCAGCGGCAGACCTGGCTAGGTCCACGGCCTCGGCACAGGCCGCGTCGAGTTCCCTGGCGCCGGCCCGGCCGGCGCGAGTTCGAAGCGTGCTCACGTTCAGTAATTGTTCCTCATTCGACGGTTACTACGCATCCAGATGGCGGGACGCACACGATTCGGCGCGCTGGACGGTCGTCGCAGCCGCCGCAAGGAAGAATACTTGGGGGCAGTGGGTGAGTCGGGACGCGTGCACGGCCGGGGGCCTGCCGCTGGCCCGGTTCCGTCGGGGAAGACGAGGACCATTTGCGGAGCACGGAAGGACCGGCTCGGTCGAGGGCGGCGTTCGGGTCCGCGTATCGCGTCGTCCGTCGCGGCGGGCAGGCCGCGAGCAGGCGGCTGGTCACGGCCTCCGGGGGGCCCGCGAGGACCCGGATCATCCTGGTGCTCGGCAGCGTGCTGGCCCTGTCCAGCGCGGACGCGGCGACGGTCGGGGCCGCCGCGGTGCAGTTGCGGCACGCGCTGCATATCGGGAATACCGACATCGGCCTGCTCGTTGCCGTGACCTCGCTGGTGGGCGCGGTGTTCTCGGTGCCCTTCGGCGTGCTGGCCGACCGGGCCCGGCGCACCTGGATCCTGGGCGCCGCGATCGTGATCTGGGGCGTCGCGATGATCTGGGGCGCGACCGCCCACTCGTTCGGCCAGCTGATGCTGGACCGGGTCTGGCTGGGCGCGGTCGCCGCGGCCACGGCACCCACCGTTGCCTCGCTCGTCGGGGACTGGATTCCCGGCTCGGAGCGGGGCAAGATCTACGGCTACATCCTGACCGGGGAACTGGCCGGGGCCGGCGTCGGGTTCGCGGTCACCGGCGACATCGCCGCCCTGTCCTGGCGCGCAGCCTTCCTCATCCTGGCCCTGCCCGCGTTCGTCCTGGCCTGGCTGGTCTTCAAGCTGCCGGAGCCCGCCCGCGGGGGCCAGGGCGTGCTCCCGCCCGAGCCGGGTTACGGGTCGCCGTCCGACCCCGCGACCACCCAGCCCGAGGCGCCAGCGCCGGGGATGCAGGGCGGCCAGCCGCGGCCGGGGACGCACGAGCCGACCGACGCCCAGCGCCTGGCCGAGGAGCGCGGCATCACACCCGACCCGGACCTGGTCAGGCTGGGCAGCAGGCGGACCATGTCGTTCGGCATGGCCGTCAAGTACGTGCTGCGGGTTCGCACCAACGTCGCCCTGATCGTGTCGGGCGCCTGCGGTTACTACTTCCTGGCCGGTATCGAGACGTTCGGCGTGGAGTTCGTGCGCGGGCAGTACGCCGTCGGCCAGGTACTCGCCAATCTCCTGCTGCTCGTCGTCGGGGCGGGCGCGGTCATCGGAGTGCTGGCCGGCGGGCCACTCGGTGACGCGCTGCTCCACCGGGGGCGGCTGAACGGCCGGGTGCTGGTCGCCGCGGTCGCCGCGACGCTCACCGTGCTGCTATTCATCCCGGCGCTGCTCACCCGGAGCACGCTGACCGCGCTGCCGTACATCGTGCTCGCCGCCGTCTGCCTGTCGGCGCAGAACCCGCCGATCGACGCCGCGCGGCTCGACATCATGCCTGCGTTCCTGTGGGGGCGCGCCGAGGGCATCCGCAACCTGATCCGGACCGGCGCCCAGGCGCT
>JASIJN010000439.1 GCA_030050125.1 Streptosporangiaceae bacterium
CGCCCGCCCGCGGACGTCCGGGCCTACGCCCGGCAGGTCGTCGCCCTGCTGGACGACGCCCCGCGCCGCGCCGCGCTGGGCAGCGCCGGGCGGGAGCGGGTCCGGGCCGAACTGGCCTGGGAGCGACAGTCGGCCGCGTACATCGGCGTGATCCGTGGGCTCACCGGGCCGGCCAGGGCCGATGGCTATCGCAGTGCCTTGTCGCCGATATCGGTGCGGTAGTACATGCCGTCGAACTGGATGAGCTTGACCGCCGCGTAGGCCTTCTCCTGGGCCTGCGCCAGGCTGCCGGCGACGGCCGTCACCGAAAGGACGCGCCCGCCCGAGGTGACAAGCCGGCCGCCCGTGCGCCTGGTGCCGGCGTGGAAGACGACGATATCGGCCAGCGCCTCGGCCGCCTCGATGCCGGTGATGGGCAGGCCGGTCTCGTACCTGCCGGGATAGCCGCCGGATGCCAGGACGACCGTGAGCGCGGTCTTCGCGCTCCAGGCAATCCCGTCCGCGAGCCGCTCCCCGTGAGCGCACCCGCTCAGAATGCCCAGCAGGTCGCAGTCGAGCAGTCGCATGTACGCCTGGGTCTCCGGGTCGCCGAACCGGGCGTTGAACTCCAGTACCTTTATCTCCCCGGAGTCGACGATCGTGCCCGGATACAGGGTGCCCGTGAACGGGCAGGACAAAGACGCCAGCTCGGCCAGCACCGGCTCGACGATCTGGGTCCTGGTCCTGGCGAGCAGGCCGGGATCCAGCCACGGGGCCGGGGCGTAGGCCCCCATGCCGCCGGTGTTCGGGCCCACGTCGCCGGTACCGATCCGCTTGTGGTCCTGGGCGGGCGGGAAGAGGACGGCGTCCCGGCCGTCGCAGAAGGCGTGGACGGAGACCTCCTGGCCGCCGAGGTACTCCTCGACGACAACCGACCTCCCGGACTCGCCGAAGATCTTTTCGGCCATGATCTGCTGCAGCGCGCGGTCCGCCTCGGCCGGGCCGGCGGCCACGTAGGTGCCCCGGCTGAACGCCGGGCCGTCGGCCTTGATCACGAGCGGGAAGGGCTGGGACAGGGCGTACGTCCTGGCCCGGCCGAGATCGGTGAAGGCCTGGTAGCGCGCGGTCGGGATGTGCCGGGCGGCCATGAGCTTCTTGCCGAACACCTTCGAGGTTTCGATGCGCGCCGCGGCGCGGGTGGGCCCGTAGATGGCCAGGCCCGCGTCCCTGAAGGCATCGACGACGCCGAGCGCCAGCGCGTCGTCCGGCCCGGCCACGGTCAGGGCGATGTCCTGCGATCTGGCGAACGCGACGAGGCCCGCGATGTCGGTGGTGGCCACCGGCACGTTCTCGGCGATGCCCTGGGTGCCGCCGTTGCCGGGCGCCACGTAGAGCCGGTCAAGGGCCGGCGACTGAGCCAGCTTCCAGGCCAGCGCGTGCTCGCGGGCGCCGCCGCCGATGATCAGGACCTTCATGGTGATCGCCGGGACAGCGCCTCGATGTGCGCGAGGAGATCCCCGGCCCGCAGGCCGAGCGTGTGCCTGGTGGACCTGATGACGGCCGAGGCCGGGCACGCGACGCCATCGCCGGTCATGACCTCGTGAATCCTGAGCACGCCGTCGCCGGTGAGGACGTCCACGTGGCCATCCGGGCTCGCCCGGCCGACGACGCGGCCCGGAACCCGCCCGGCATAGGGCGGGGCATCCTGGACCGGCACGGCCTTCGTGATCGAGATCCGGCACGTGCCCAGGTAGCTATAGGCCGGCGGGTACGGTATCGACAGCGACGGGTGGAACGCACGGACCTGCCGGTAGATGCGGTCGGTGGGACCGGACCAGTCGATCTCGCTGTCCTCGGGCAAACGCCCGCACGCGTAGGTGGCCGCCGCCTCGTCCTGCGGGACGCCGGCGTAGCCGTCAAGATGGCGCGCCACGGTTTCCCCGAGAACGCGGCGCTGGATCTCGTTGAGCTCGCCGTAGATGTCTTCCGCCGTCTGGTGCGGGCCGGGCGTCACTTTCTCCTGGTAAAGGATGTTGCCCGCGTCCAGCTCCTTGGTGATCGCATGAACCGTGATGCCCAGTTCGGGCTCGCCGTTGATGATGCCCCACTGCACCGCGGCCAGGCCCCGGTAGCGCGGCAGCGGCGAGTAGTGCACGTTGACGAACACGCAGCGATCCAGAACGCGAGCGCCCAGGATCCGGTCGTAGGACGAGATCACCGCGGCGTCGGGACGGTATCGCGCCAGAGCGCGCTCGAGTCCGGTCACGCTCGTGTCGGCGAGCACCGGCACGCCGAGCTCGTCAGCGCGGCGTTGCACCTCGTCCTGCTCGCCCGCGCGCTGGCGAGCGTTCCTGACCACGCCGACGACCGTGAACCTCTCGGCCAGCGACTCCAGCGCCGTCCGGGCGGAGGGTCCCTTGCCGACCAGCAGGACCCTGCGGGCGGCGGCGGCCGTCACGAGGCACCGCCCCGGAACACGGCGGGCAGGGTCCGGGCGAGTATCCGCAGGTCGAGGCCGAGGCAGCGGCGCCGGACATACTCGGCGTCGAGCTCGAGCCACTCCTCCACCGACAGCCTGCTCCGTCCGCTCACCTGCCAGAGGCCGGTCATGCCGGGCCTGACGTCGAACCGCCGGCGGTACTGCGGATAGACGGACGGCCACATGTCGGCTTCCCAGGGCAGAGCGGGGCGCGGGCCCACCAGTGACATTTCTCCCCTGAGCACGTTGAACAGCTGCGGGAGCTCGTCCAGACTGGTCCGGCGCAGCCACTTCCCGATCCGGGTGATCCGCGGATCGGCCTCCAGCTTGAGCAGTCCGCGCGCCCCGTGAGCAGCCCGTTCCCGGCGCAGCAGCCCGGCAACATAGTCCCGGTGGATCTGGTCGTCCTGGCGGGCGTACATCGTGCGCAGCTTCAGCACGCGGAACCGGCGCATGCCGCGGCCGACCCGCTCCTGGCGGAAGATGCCGGGACCGGCCGAGGTCGACCTCACCAGCAGCCACAGCGCGGCCATCAGCGGGGCCAGGGCCAGCATCGCGGCGAGCGAGACCGCGATGTCGAGGGCGCGGATGGCCGTCTCACGGCCGAGCCTGGGCACGGGACCTGGCCGGGGATGCCGCGGCGCCCGCGTCTTCAGGGTCACCAGACCCCCGTCTTCTGGCGCCCTCTTCCGGGTGCCCGGGACGGCTTGGCCCGGGCCGCATCGCGCAGGGCATCGCAAACCCGGGCCACCTGGTCGTCGCTCATGTGCGGGAACATCGGCAGGGAGAGGATCTCTGCGGCGCTCTCCTCGGCGACGGCCAGCGGCTGCCGGGCGTACTGCCGGTAGGGGCCCTGCTGGTGGCACGGGATCGGGTAGTGGACCTGGGTCTCGATCCCGGCCGCGGCGAGCGCGGCGCGCACCGCCGCGCGGTCGGGCACCCGGGCGACGGCGAGGTGGTAGGCGCCCTTCGACCCCGGCTCCTCCGCCACCATCCGGGCCGGGCCGTCGCCGAGGGCGTCGCGGTACCGGGCGGCGATCGAGCGGCGGGCCGCGGTCCAGTCGTCGAGCCTGGGCAGCTTGGCGGCCAGCACCACGGCTTGCAGGGCGTCCAGGCGGCTGTTGCTGCCGACCAGCTCGTGATCGTAGCGGGAGTGCACGCTGCGGCCGTGCTCGCGCAGGCTCCTGAGCCGGCCCGCCAGGTCGCCGTCGGCGGTGACCACGGCGCCGGCGTCGCCGAACGCGCCGAGATTCTTGGCCGGGTAGAAGCTGAAGCAGCCGGCCCGCCCGATGGACCCGGCCGGCCGGCCGCACCAGGCCGCGCCGTGAGCCTGTGCCGCGTCCTCGATCAGCACGATGCCCGCCCGGCGCGCGACGTCGCCGAGCCCGTCCATGTCGGGCATCTGACCGTACAAATGGACCACGATCACGGCCGAGGTCCGGGGCGTGATGGCCGCCGCGAGCTGTCCGGGCGTGAGCAGCAGGGTATCGGGGCTCACGTCCGCGAACACCGGGCTGGCGCCGGCCAGCACGACGGCCTCCGCGGAGGCAATGAACGTGTTGGCGGGCACGATGACCTCGTCGCCGCCGCCGATCCGCAGCGCCCTGAGAACCAGCAGCAGGGCATCGGTCCCGTTGCCCACGCCCACCGCCTCCGGCACGCCGCAGTACGACGCCCAGGCCCGCTCGAAGGCCTCGACCGCTTCGCCCCCGATGAACCTGCCCGAGCCGAGCAGGGGACCCCACGCCTTCTCGACGTTCGCGCGGACGTCTCGCGCCATCGCGGCCACGTCGGTGAACGGAACCGGCGGGCTCATCGTGCCTGGACCAGGTGCGCGCGGGTGAGGGCCACCGCTTCGAGTGCCGAGTGCACGCCGAGCTTGGCCATGAGGTTCTGTACGTGGGTCCGGACGGTGTGCGGCGACACGTGCAGGTGCCTGGCCACGTCGCACCGGTCGGCGCCCTCGGCCAGGCAGGCCAGGACCTCGCGCTCGCGGGGAGTGAGCGTGGCGAGCAACGCGGAGCACTCGTTCTGTTCCGCGGCCGACCCGCGCAGCAGCAGTCGCAGGACCTCGCCGGTCTGCCCAGGGGGCAGCCAGGTCTCGCCCCGGGCCACGCCGCGGATCACCTGCAGCAGGAAGTCCAGGGACTCGTCCTTGCGGACCCACCCGGCGGCGCCGGCCCCGATCGCGCGGACGATGCGCCTGGGCTCAGAGAAGCTGCTGAGAAAGACCGTGTAGGGCGCCCGCCCGAGCCGGGACAGTTCCTCGCACAGCCCGAACGCGGCATCGTCGGGAAGGTCCCCGTCGATCAGCACCACGTTGGCCGCGCTCCCGGCGAACCCCCGCCACGACGCGGGCCGCCGGTGCAACGCGGCAACGACTTCCACGTCCGGCTCCGCTTCCAGCCGGGTCGACAGGGCGTCGGCGAACGTGCGTTCCTTGACGACAATGAGCAGCTTGACCTCCATGCCTGGAGCCTGCTCGCCGCGCCGGACCACGCAAACCCCCGCTTGCACTGGCGCCGATACGCTGAATGGAGAGGTCATGGCCCGTGCCGCCGGCCCGGCGGGGAATTCGCGGAGTCCGCGGCGGTCAGATTCATCCGGGTGGCGACGGCCGCGGCCTCGAGCCGGCTGTGCGCGCCGAGCTTGGCCAGGACGTTCTTGACGTAGGTCCGCAGGGTGCTGATCGAGATGTTCATCTCCCGGGCCATCTGCCGGGTGTCCTGGCCGGCGACGATCCGGCGCACCAGTTCGGCCTCCCGGGGAGTGAGCACGACGGACGTCCTGCGGCGCGGTGCTTCTCGCGGCGGCGGCGCGTCGAACACCGGCTGGCCGCCGACGATCGCGCGCAGCGCCTCGGCGATCTGACGGACGCTCCGGTCCTTGCCCAGGTGCCCGGAGACGCCCAGCCGCCGCAGCTGCGACCATGCCCTGGGGTCCTTGACGTCCGAGACCACCAGCACCGCCGTATCCGGGCAGCAGCAGCGCAGCTCGTGCACGGCCTTCAGGCCGTTCTGCGGCTCGGGAAGATGAAGGTCAAGGACGCAAGCGTCGGGTCGCTGCCTGGCCACCGCCGCGATGACGTCGTCCGCGCTCGTGGTTGTCGCGAGCACCTCACATCCGAAGGTCTCGAGCGCCGCGGCCAGCGCTTCGGACAAAATCCGGTTGCTGTCGCAGACGACAAGACGCATCGGGCCGGCCTTTCTCTTGCGCACGGGCCGTATGCGACGGCATCGGCGAGCACATCCCTGCCGTATCCCTGTCCGCCTTAAGGGAATCCTCGAATTAGCCCATCACTTTGCCACGAAGAAGTTCAGCTGACCTTTCTCACGCGACCGTGGTGGCCTCCCGGCCGGCGTCCTGAATTTTTGAACGCGCCGGCCCCCGCCGGGCCGAGATCGACCGGGCAGCCTGTTCCGCGCGGCGCAGGGTCGCGAGCACGTTGCCGCTGGCCAGTTTGCCGCAGTCCGCCTCGCTCCAGCCCCGGCCGAGCAACTCGGCGATCAGCGCCGGATAGCAGGACACGTCCTCGAGGCCCTCGGGCAGCCAGTCCACGCCGTCGTAGTCGCTGCCGATGCCGACGTGGTCGACCCCGGCCACCTCCCGCACATGCTCGACGTGGTCGGCCACCTCGGCCAGGGTGACCGCCGGCCTCGGGTGCGCGGCGATCCACGCCTCCCGCTCCTCGCGCATCTGCCCCCGGCCGGGCACGTTGTTCAGGCTGAGCCCGCGGCTCTCCATGTCCTCGGCGAACTGACGCTCCCAGTCGCGGCAGGCCTGGGAGATGAACGCGGGCACGAAGTTCACCATGCACGTGCCGCCGTTGTCCGCCAGCCTGGCCAGGACGTCGTCCGGCACGTTCCTGGGGTGGTCGCAGAGGGCCAGCGCCGAGGAGTGGGAGAAGATGACCGGCGCCTCGGCCACGTCCAGCGCGTCGCGCATCGTGCCCGGCGAGACGTGCGACAGGTCGACCAGCATGCCGAGCCGCTGCATCTCGCGCACCACCTCGCGGCCGAACTCGCTCAGCCCGCCGATGGCCGGCTCGTCGGTCGCCGAGTCGGCCCAGGGCAGGTTGCGGTTGTGGGTCAGGGTCATGTACCGGACGCCGAGCGCGTAGAGCGCCCGCAGCGTGCCCAGCGAGCAGCCGATGGAGTGGCCGCCCTCGGCGCCGATCAGCGAGGCCACCCGGCCCTGGCCACTGATCCGCTCCACGTCGTCGGCGGTCAGCGCGAGCTCGAGGGCGTCCGGGTAGCGCCGGATCAGCTCGTGCACCAGGTCGATCTGCTCCAGGGTGGTGGTGACCGCGGTCTCGCCCGCCAGGTCGGCCGAGACGAACACCGACCAGAACTGGGCGCCGACGCCGCCGCGGGACAGCCGGGGCAGGTCGGTCTGGACCGCCGGGACCGGCCCGGCCAGGTCGGTCGTGTCGACGTCGACCTCGTCGGCCACCCGCAGCGTCCAGGGCAGGTCGTTGTGCCCGTCGAGGATCGGATGGCGGCTGAGCAGGTCGCGTGCGGCGGTGATGTCCGGGGCATTCAGGGAGCTACTGGTCATTGGGTAAGCCTACGGAAGCCTGCGGGTGTTCCGGCGCTCCGGCCGTGATCGTTTGCTCAGGCTCGGGTCTCCACCGCCGCGTGGCGCAGAGCCAGATCAGCGCGACGGTCAGGCCGGTCAGGGCGAGCGGCGCGACGCCCCGGCTGATGACGTCGGCCGCGACGGCCAGCCAGTGCGGCCGCAGGCCGGTGTAGTAGGTCACGCCGGGCAGTTCGGCCGCGCTGGCCACCACCAGCCGGCCCAGCGCGATCCAGTCCAGCCGGGTGGCCGGCATCACGGCCAGCAGCGGGAAGATCATGGCGTCGAACCAGGGGCGCTGCTGCGGCGAGGTGACCAGCCAGGCAAGCGCCAGCGCGAGCGCCACCCGGACGGCCGGGCGGGCGGGCGGCCCTTCGGGCATCCGCCACAGCAGCAGCGCCGCGAGCAGCGCCGCCGCCACGGCCGCTATCACGTCGGTCCGGTGGCTCGGGGCGACCCAGCCCAGCAACCGGTACAGCAGCTGCCAGGGCTCGTACAGGTCGACCGGGCCGGCCGCGCCCTTGGTCGCCAGGGCCGTCAGCGCGGGCCTCCCGGCCGCCAGGTAGCTGGGCACCAGGATGGCCGCCGCGCCCAGGGCGGCCCCGGCCAGTGCCTGCGGCGACCG
>JASIJN010000440.1 GCA_030050125.1 Streptosporangiaceae bacterium
GCTGACCGGCCAGGGCCGCCGTCACCGCGGCCGCCGCGGCGATCGCCGTTAACGGCAGTCTCACGTGCCAAAGCCTAGGCCCGCGCGCCCGCGCGCAGCCGGGACGAGCCGCGCGACGCCCGGGGAGCCAGGCGGCCCCGGTGCTAAACGTTCAGGATCTTCTTCAGGAATTGGCCGGTGTAGCTGTCGTCCACCCCGGCCACGTCTTCTGGGGTGCCGGTCGCGATCACCTCGCCGCCCCGCGACCCGCCCTCGGGCCCGAGGTCGATCACCCAGTCCGCGGTCTTGATCACGTCCAGGTTGTGCTCGATGACGATCACGGTGTTGCCGCCGTCGACGAGCCGGCCGAGCACCCCGAGCAGCTTGCGGATGTCGTCGAAGTGCAGGCCCGTGGTCGGCTCGTCCAGCACGTAGATGGTCCGGCCGGTGGAGCGGCGCTGCAGCTCCGAGGCCAGCTTGACCCGCTGTGCCTCGCCGCCGGACAGCGTCGGGGCCGGCTGGCCGAGCCGCACGTAGCCCAGGCCCACGTCGACCAGCGTCCGCAGGTGCCGGTGGATGGCCGGGATGGCCTCGAAGAACTCCGCCGCCTCCTCGATGGGCATGTCGAGCACGTCGGCGATGGTCTTGCCCTTGTAGTGCACCTACAGGGTGTCGGTGTTGTAGCGGGCGCCGTGGCAGACCTCGCACGGCACGTACACGTCAGGAAGGAACTGCATCTCGATCTTGATGGTGCCGTCGCCCGAGCACGCCTCGCAGCGGCCGCCCTTGACGTTGAACGAGAACCGGCCCGGCTGGTAGCCGCGCACCTTGGCCTCGGTGGTCTGCGCGAACAGCCGGCGGACGTGATCGAAGACTCCGGTGTAGGTGGCCGGGTTCGACCGCGGCGTCCGCCCGATCGGGCCCTGGTCCACGTGCACCACCTTGTCCAGGTGCTGCATCCCGGTGACCCGGGTGTGCCGGCCGGGCACGATCCGCGCGCCGTGCAGTTCCTTGGCCAGCGCGCTGTACAGGATGTCGTTGACCAGGGTGGACTTGCCGGACCCCGACACCCCGGTGACCGCGATGAAGCAGCCCAGGGGGAACGCGACATCCACGTCGCGCAGGTTGTGCTCGCTGGCCCCCTTGACCACGACCTCCCGGCTCTTGGACCGCTTACGCCGCGCCCTGGGCAGCGGGATGCTCTCCCGGCCGGTCAGGTAGGCGCCGGTCAGCGACTCCCGGCTGGCCAGCAGCTCGGGGAGCGGGCCGGAGACGACGATGTGGCCGCCGTGCTCGCCGGCCCGCGGGCCGATGTCGACCACCCAGTCCGCCGCCCGGATCGTGTCCTCGTCGTGCTCCACCACGATCAGCGTGTTGCCCAGGTCCCTGAGCCTGATCAGCGTCTCCAGCAGCCGGTGGTTGTCGCGCTGGTGCAGGCCGATCGACGGCTCGTCGAGCACGTACAGCACGCCGACCAGGCCGGACCCGATCTGGGTGGCCAGCCGGATTCGCTGCGCCTCGCCGCCGGCCAGGGTGGCCGAGGCCCGGTCCAGGGTCAGGTAGTCCAGCCCGACGTCGAGCAGGAACCCCAGGCGCGAGTTGACCTCCTTGAGAATCCGGCCCGCGATCTGCTGGTCCCGGTCGGACAGCTCCAGCGTGAGCAGCAGCTTGGCCAGCTCGCCGATGGGCAGCGCGCAGAACTCGGCGATGGACTTGCCGTCCACGGTCACCGCGAGCGACACCGGCTTGAGCCTGGCGCCCTTGCACACCGGGCACGGCACCTCGCGCATGTACCCGGCGTAGCGATCCCGGCTGGCGTCGCTCTCCGCCTTGGAGTGCCGCTCCTCGATGAACGGGATCGCGCCGGTGAAGTGGGTGTAGTAGGAACGCTCCCGGCCGTACCGGTTCTTGTACCGGACGTGGACCTGCTTGTCGTACCCGCGCAGCAGCGCGGTGCGGGCCGCGGCGGGCAGCCGCTCCCAGGGCGTGTCGATGGTGAACCCGATCGCGTCGCCGAGCGCCTCGATCAGCCGGATGAAGTAGTCGCTGAAGTGCCCGCCGGTCCACGGCCCGATCGCGCCCTCGGCCAGGGTCCGGGCCGGGTCGGTGATCACCAGCTCCGGGTCCACCTCCAGCCGGGTGCCGAGGCCGGTGCAGTCCGGGCAGGCTCCCCACGGGGAGTTGAACGAGAACGACCGGGGCTCGAGCTCGTCGAAGGACAGGTCGTCGTACAAGCAGGCCAGATGCTCGGAGAACATCCGCTCGCGATGCGGGTCGCCGTCGGGCAGGTCCACGAAGTCGAGCACCACCACCCCGCCGGACAGGGCCAGGGCGGTCTCCACCGAGTCGGTCAGCCTGCGCCGGGCCGACTCCTTCACGTCCAGCCGGTCGACCACGACCTCGATGTCGTGCTTCTCGTACTTCTTCAGCGCGGGCAGCTCCCCGGCGGCCGAGCCGATGCTGTCCAGCCGGATCACCGTGCCGTCGACCCGGGCCCGGGAGAAGCCCTTGGCCTGCAGGTCGCGGAGCATCTCGGTGTACTCGCCCTTGCGCCCCCGGACGAGCGGTGCCAGCACCTGAAACCTGGTGCCCTCGTCCAGTTCGAGCACGCGGTCGACGATCTGCTGCGGGCTCTGCCGGGCGATCGGCCGGCCGCAGACCGGGCAGTGCGGCTTGCCGACCCGGGCGTACAGCAGCCTCAGGTAGTCGTACACCTCGGTGATCGTGCCGACCGTCGAGCGCGGGTTGCGCCCCGCGGCCTTCTGGTCGATGGAGACGGCGGGCGACAGCCCGTCGATGAAGTCGACGTCCGGCTTGTCCATCTGGCCGAGGAACTGCCGGGCATACGCGGACAGCGACTCGACGTACCGGCGCTGGCCCTCGGCGAAGATCGTGTCAAAGGCGAGGCTCGACTTCCCGGACCCGGACAGCCCAGTGAAGACAATCAGGGCATCTCTCGGCAGATCGAGCGAGACGTCCTTGAGGTTGTGCTCGCGCGCGCCGCGGACCACCAGACGATCAGCCACTGTGCGCTCAGCTCTCCGGTCTTCGACGTTGCTCTTCAGGGGATTGGGAGGCGCGTCGCCATGGTATCCGGGAGGTCTGACAAAACGAGGCGCTTCCGCGTGCGGCGGACCACCCGGATGGCAACGTCCTGACCCTCCGCCGCATTCCCCGGCTACGCTGGCGCCCGGGATGGCCCCCGCCGGTGATGGCCCCGGCGGGGTCGGCCGGCCAGGATGAGCCTGGACGGCCGGTGCACCAGAGGGCGAGGAGCGCGGTGGACAGCGACCCAACCAGCCTGCGGGGGCGGATCGACGAGGCGACCGCCCTGCTCGAGGCGACCGCCGAGGGGCTCACCGACGACGGGGCGCGAGCGCCGTCGCTGCTGCCCGGCTGGAGCCGGGGCCACGTGCTGACCCACCTGGCCCGCAACGCGGATGGGCTGCGCAACCTCCTGACCTGGGCCAGGACCGGCGTCGAGACGCCGATGTACCCGAGCAGGCAGGCGCGCGACGAGGCGATCGAGGCCGGATCCGGGCGCCCGGCCGTCGAGCTTTCCGCCGACCTGCGCCGGTCCGCGGCCGCGTTCGCCAGGGAGGCGGCCGGCGTTCCGGCCGATTCCTGGAACGCGACGGTGCGTGGCGTGGCCGGGCCCGGCCACCCGGCCTGGGTCGTGCTGTTCCGGCGGCTGAGCGAGGTGCAGATCCACCACGTTGACCTGGGCCTGGCGTACCGGCCTCCGGACTGGCCGGCCAGGTTCGTCGCCGACGGGCTGGAACGGACGGCCGGGCAGTTCGCCGACCGCGACGACGTCCCGGCCTGCGTTGTCGAGGCGGAGGACACGGCGCAGCGTTTCGTGCTCGGCCCGGCTCCCGGCGCCGCCGGGGTGCCGGACGGCGAGGTGACCGTCCGCGGGCCTGGCTGGCTGCTGCTGGCCTGGCTCACCGGCCGGGATCCGGGCACCGGGCTCACGGTCCTGGGCGGGCCGGAGCCGGCCGGCGCCGCCGGCCGGCTGCCACCTAAGCTGCCGAACTGGAGCTGAACGGAGAGACCATGACCTACACAGGAGACGTCAGCGTCGGCGGTCCGGCCGACACCAGGGAGCTTCCCGGCCTCACCATCACCAAGGTCGCGGTCGGCCCCATGGACAACAACGCCTACCTGCTGCGCTGCACGAGCACCGGGGAACTGCTGCTGATCGACGCGGCAAACGAGGCCGACACGCTGCTCCGTCTGGTCGGCGACACTCCGCTGGCCACGATCGTCACCACGCATCGGCACTGGGACCACTGGGCCGCGCTGCAGGCCGTGCAGCAGGCGAGCGGGGCCCGGACCGTGGCCCACCCCGATGACGCGGGCGCGCTGCCGGTGACCGTCACCGAACTGGTCCGCGGCGGCGACACGGTCGGCGTCGGTGACGTCACGCTGTCCGTCATCCACCTGCGCGGGCACACGCCGGGCAGCATCGCGCTCTGCTACGACGCCGGCGGCCGGCTGGCCGACCAGCCGCACCTGTTCACCGGCGACTCCCTGTTCCCCGGCGGGCCTGGCAACACCGAGCACGACCCCAGGCGGTTCGGCCAGCTCATGGACGACCTCGAGGAGCGGGTGTTCGCCGAGCTGCCGGACGGCACCTGGGTATACCCCGGGCACGGCAAGGACACCACGATCGGCGCCGAGCGCCCGCACCTGGCGGAATGGCGGGCCCGCGGCTGGTAGCCGCGGGTTCGCCCGCTGACCGCCGCGCCCCGTCCGGCATAACCTGTCGGCCATGGCAGAGCGATGCGATGTTGTCGTCGTGGGCGCCGGGCTGCTCGGCCTGGCCGCCGCCCGGGCGCTGACCCGGCGCGGCCGGGACGTCACCGTGCTCGAGCAGGCCGAGGTCGGCCACGAGGGCAGCGGGTCGAAGGGCAGCTGCCGGATCTTCCGGCTCGGCTACCCGGACGCCGAATACGTGGCGATGGCCCGGGCGGCCCGCGATGTCTGGCGGGCCGTGGAGGACGAGCATGGCGAGCGGCTCCTGCAGCCGACGCCGCACCTGACCTTCGGCACCGACCTGGACGCGGTCAGGCAGGCCATGCTCGCCGCGGGCGCGCCCTGCGAGCTGCTGTCGGCCAGCCAGGCCGCGGACAGGTTCCCGCAGCTGACGACCGGCGGTCCGGCCCTGCTGGAGCCGGACTCATGCGTGATCCGCGCTGACGCGGCGCTGCGCGCCCTGGCCAAGGACCTGCCCGGCCTGCGGGCCGGCGTCACCGTGACCGGCTTGGCCGACGACGGCCGCCAGGTCACCGTCCAGACCGCCTCCGGCTGGCTGACCGCCGTCGTCGTCGTCGTGTGCGCCGGGCCGTGGACCGGCCGGCTGCTCGGCGCCGCCGGGATCTCGGTGCCGTCGGCGCCGACGATGGAGCAGGTCGGCTACCTGGCGGCGCCCGCGGACGGCGCGTCCGGCCTGCCGATCTTCATCGGCCACGGCGGCGACGTCCCCTACGGCCTGCCGGTGCCGGGCGCGCCGCTCTATAAGATCGGCTTCCACCAGAGCGGACCGGCCGTGGACCCGGACCGGCAGCCGCAGCGCCCCGACCCGGACCTGACCGGGCGGCTGGCACGGCTGGCCCGGCGGCACCTGCCCGGCCTCGATCCCGAGGTGGTGCGCACGGAGCGCTGCGTGTACGACAACAGCCCGGACGAGGACTTCATCGTGGACCGGGCCGGGCGCATCGTGATCGGCAGCGGAACCTCGGGGCACGGCTTCAAGTTCGGCCCCCTGCTCGGCGAGTGGCTGGCCGACCTGGCCACCGGCCGCGGCGACGGCCCGCCGCAGGCGCGGTTCTCGCTGGCCAGGTTCGCGGCGGGCGGTCACTGAACCAGCGGCGCCTACCCCGACTCACCGGACCAGCGACGCGTACCCCGACTCAGCGGACCAGCGACGCGTACACGACTCAGCGGACCAGCGACGCGTACACGATCGTGTTGCTGAGGTAGTGGCCGGTCGCCCAGTCGAACGTGCCGCCGCAGGTGATCAGGCGCAACTCCGCGTAGGGCACCGGCCCGTACACCGCCAGCGTCGGGAACCGGGCCTTCAGGTAGGAGCGGACCGACGTCACCCGGAACACGGCGAGCGAGCCGTCGGCCCGCCGGACGTATACCCTGCTGCCCGGGTGCAGCGTGTGCAGCAGGTAGAAGATCCCGATCCCGGTCTGCGAGTCGACGTGCCCCACGATCACGGCGGCACCGATGGCGCCCGGCCGCGCGCTGCCGGTGTACCAGCCTGCCACCGTGGTGATCGAGGGGACCTGCAGCTGCCCGGACGAGGTGAGCCCGAGCCGGACCAGCCGGGTACGGACCCCGATCGCGGGGATGATCAGGCTGACCGGCCTGGGCACCGGCTTGATCTGCGGCCCCGGCGCGGGCACCTGGCGTCCCCGCGGCACCGCGACGAACGTCGGTTTGCCGGCGGGCGCGGCCGGGCGGCCGGTCTG
>JASIJN010000441.1 GCA_030050125.1 Streptosporangiaceae bacterium
CCGCAGCGAGGAATCCGACCAGCTCATCGTCGGACAGCTGATCCAGGCCGCGCCGCCGGGCGCTGCCCAGGTGCCAGGCCAGCTGCGCGCCGGGCAACATCACATCCAGCGGCCCCCCGGCCCGTCACCCCGTCGCCCCCGGCTCCGGGTCCCGGTGCGTGAACCCCGCCCCCAGGACATCCGCGAACCGGCCCACCCCGTCCCCGGTCGGCTCCCCGGCATAGAAACCCTCCAGATCCCGGTCACCGCCCAGCAGCTCCCGCCACCGACCGCAGGACGCCGCCTCCCAGCACTCCACCGCGCGATAACCGAGACCGACGACCACGATCCCGTACCCCACCTCCGGCGGGGCCGCGCCGCCGTCCGGGTCATCCAGGTCGCCCGGCTCGGGCTCGAAATCGGGATCCAGCCAGCACAGCGCCGCGATCTCCGCCGCGCTCAGATCCTCCGGGTCCGGCAGCCGGGCGGGGTCGGGAGCGGTGGTCATGGCGCCCCTCCTCCCGTCCGGCCAATCGCTATTATGTTCGATACTACCAGACCATGCCTGGGCATGCCAAGTGACGGGGCGTTCGGACAAGGCATCGACGCCTCGGCGGGGCCGCCTCGCAGGCCGCGACCGCGTCGGCTAGCATGAACCTGCCATGATGCGCGCGCTGCTCCTTCGCGGCCGCGGCGAGGCCCGGTAAGAGCCGGTCGGCCCCTCGCCGCGGGCTGCTCTGTCGCGCCGACCGATTCCTTCGGCCCACGTCAGGAGCAGCATCCTCATGAGCAACCCAGGCAATCAGCGTCCGTCCGGCATGCCGTGCCACCGCTACCGTCCCTTCCCCCCGGTCCAGCTGTCCGACCGGCGGTGGCCCTCGCGCACGATCACCGTCGCGCCGCGCTGGCTGTCGACCGACCTGCGCGACGGCAACCAGGCCCTGATCGACCCGATGAACGCGGCCCGCAAGCAGACCATGTTCGACCTGCTGGTCCGCATGGGCTACAAGGAGATCGAGGTCGGCTTCCCGGCGGCGAGCCAGACCGACTTCGACTTCATCCGCAGCCTGATCGAGCGGGACCTGGTGCCCGACGACGTCCGCATCTCGGTGCTGACCCAGGCCCGTGAGGAGCTGATCGAGCGGACCGTGCAGTCGCTGGTCGGCGCGAGGCAGGCCACCGTGCACCTCTACAACGCGGCGGCGCCGATCTTCCGCCGGGTCGTCTTCGGCTGGGACGGCGACGGGCGCGCCGAGTGCCGGGCCGTGGCCGTCGAGGGCACCCGCGCGGTGATGAAGTTCGCCGAGAGCCATCTGGCCGGCACCGACTTCGGCTACGAATACTCACCGGAGATCTTCATGGACACCGAGCTCGACTTCTCGCTGGAGATCTGCGAGGCGGTGATGGACGTGTGGCAGCCCGAGCCGGGCCGGGAGATCGTGCTCAACCTGCCCTGCACCGTCGAGCGGTCCACGCCCAACGTCTACGCGGACCAGATCGAGTGGATGAGCAGGAACCTGACCAGACGCGAGTACATCGCGCTGTCCGTGCACACGCACAACGACCGGGGGACCGCGACGGCGGATGCCGAGCTGGCCGTGCTGGCGGGCGCGCAGCGGATCGAGGGCTGCCTGTTCGGCAACGGCGAGCGGTCCGGCAACGTCGACCTGGTGACCCTGGGGCTGAACCTGTACAGCCAGGGCATCGACCCGATGATCGACTTCAGCGACATCGACGAGATCCGGCGGACCGCCGAGTACTGCACCCGCATCGGCGTGCACGAGCGGCACCCCTACGCCGGTGACCTGGTGTACACCTCGTTCTCCGGTTCGCACCAGGACGCGATCAAGAAGGGCTTCGACGACCTGGAGCGGCGGGCCGCCGCGGCGGGCAAGCCCGTCGGCGAGCTGCCATGGGCGATGCCGTACCTGCCGATCGACCCCAAGGACGTCGGCCGGTCCTACGAGGCGGTGATCCGGGTCAATTCCCAGTCCGGCAAGGGCGGCGTGGCCTACATCATGAAGACCGATCACCACCTCGACCTGCCCCGCCGGCTGCAGATCGAGTTCAGCCACGTGATCCAGCGGCACACCGAGGACGAGGGCGGCGAGGTGGACGCCGCCCTGATGTGGCAGATCTTCGCCGACGAGTACCTGGCCCCGGGCCCGTTCGAGCTGGTCAAGTTCGGGTCGTCCAGCGACGGGGGCGTGGAGCGGATCACCGCGACCGTTCGCGCGTTCGGCGCCGAGCACACGCTGGCCGGCATTGGCAACGGCCCGATCGCCGCGTTCTGCGAGGCCCTGTCCGGCGCCGGCCTGGGCCGGGGCGAGGGCGCGGGGCCGGTCCGGGTCCTCGACTACTCCGAGCACGCCCTGACCGCCGGGCGCGACGCCGAGGCGGCCGCGTACCTGGAGATCGCGGCGGGCGAGCGGGTGCTCTGGGGCGTCGGCGTGAGCCACTCCATCGTGGACGCGTCCCTGCGCGGCGTGATCAGCGCGCTCAACCGGGCCAGCCGCGAGTCGTAGCGTTCAGTAGGAGGCGTTGCGTAGTGTCAGACGGCACGGCGGGCGGCACGCGGTGGATCGAGGTGGGCCCGGACCGCCTGGCCGGGTGGCTGGAGACGTTCGCGCGGCGGCACGGCGACGTCACCGCCGAGCCGGGCCCGGCGGTGGTGACGTTCCGCGCCGCCGACGGGGCG
>JASIJN010000442.1 GCA_030050125.1 Streptosporangiaceae bacterium
TCCGGCGTGGCCGGACGC
This sequence comes from Streptosporangiaceae bacterium, assembly GCA_030050125.1. The sequence goes on from JASIJN010000442.1 coordinate 19, forward strand.
CGTGGAGGTGAGCCGGTGAGCACAGGGTTTCGAGTCCGCCCGATCCCAGGGCGCGGCCAAACCGCGATCGACGGGAGGCGGGCCGGCCGGAGCCATCCGCTCGTCAGGCTGGTCACCCGGTTCATCACGGCCCAGGCGGCGGCCGCCGCGGCGATCGGCCTGTCCTACAGCCGCCGCCATCTGCCGTCGATCGTCATCACGCTGGTGCTGGTGGTGGCGTTGCTCGGGCTGGCCGCGCTGGCTCGGACCGGCGCCCACGTGGCCTGGGTGACCGCCATCGGGCTCGAGGCCGCGTTCATCATGTTCGGGCTGATCAGGTTCTTCTCCACCCGGTACCTCGGCGGCACGCTGTTCGGCATCGTCACCATGGGGGTGCTGTTGCATCCCTCGGTGGCCGGAGCGTTCAGCGGCGCGCAGGGCCAGGGCGAGCGGCCGTTCGCCGCCGAGCCCGCGCTGAGCGACGCCGGCGCCGACGCGTCCGGCTGACCAGGGTCCCCGGCCTTGGCAGCAGGGGCACTGCGGGGCGACCGCGCCGCCCTCGCTACGATCGGGGGCGCAAGGCATCCCACCCGAGGGGGCGGCAGAACCGCGTGAGCGTGCTCGACGAGATCCTCGAGGGAGTGCGTGCCGACCTGGAGGCACGGCAGCGAAGCGTCCCGCTGGACCGCCTGAAGCAGATGGCGGGCCGCGCGGCCACCCCGCGCAACGTCATGGGACCGCTCAAGGGCCCGGATGTCGCGGTCATCGCCGAGGTCAAGCGGGCCAGCCCGTCCAAGGGGGCGCTGGCCGCGATCGCCGATCCCGCCGCGCTCGCGATGGACTACGAGGCCGGCGGGGCCAGCGTGATCAGCGTCTTGACCGAGCCGCGCCGGTTCGGCGGCAGCCTGGAGGACCTGGCCGCGGTGCACCAGGCGGTGCAGGTACCGGTGCTGTGCAAGGACTTCATCGTCAGCTCGTATCAGCTCTGGGAGGCCCGGGTGCACGGGGCCGACATGGTCCTGCTGATCGTCGCGGCCCTGGAGCAGAACGCGCTCGTGTCGCTGGCCGAGCGGGCGGTCTCGATCGGCCTGGTCCCGCTGGTCGAGGTGCACACCGAGAGCGAGGTGCACCGGGCGATCGACGCCGGGGCCCGGGTCATCGGGGTGAACGCGCGCAACCTGGCCACGCTCGAGGTCGATAGGGCGGTGTTCGCCCGGCTTGCCCCGCTGGTGCCCGACGGCGTGATCAAGATCGCCGAGTCCGGGATCCGCGGCCCGCACGACCTGCTGGCCTACGCGGCCGCGGGCGCCGACGCGGTGCTGGTCGGGGAGAGCCTGGTCACCGGCAAGGACCCGCGGACGGCGGTCGCCGACCTGGTGACGGCGGGCTCGCATCCGGCGCTGCGCGGGGACCGAGGTTGAGCGGCGACCGGCTCATGACCGCCGCTCCCGACGCCGGCGTGGGCGGGCCGGCCGTGACCGGGCCCGCGGTGCCCGACGCGGCCGGGCACTTCGGCCGGTACGGCGGCCGGCTCGCGCCGGAGGCGCTGATGTCGGCGCTGGACGAGCTGACCTCCGCCTACTTCTCGGCCAAGGCCGACCCCGCCTTCCAGGCCGAACTGGCCGCGCTGCTGCGGGACTACGCGGGCCGTCCCACGCTGCTGACCGAGGTGCCCAGGTTCGCCGCCGAGGCGGGCGGCGGCCGGGTGTTCCTGAAGCGCGAGGACCTGGCCCACACCGGTTCTCACAAGATCAACAACGTCATCGGCCAGGCGCTGCTCACCCGCCGGATGGGGAAGACCCGGGTGATCGCCGAGACCGGGGCCGGGCAGCACGGCGTGGCGACCGCCACCGCGTGCGCCCTGCTCGGCCTGGACTGCGTGGTCTACATGGGCGAGGAGGACACCAGGCGGCAGGCGCTGAACGTGGCCCGGATGCGCATGCTCGGCGCCGAGGTGGTGCCGGTCGCCACCGGCAGCCAGACCCTGAAGGACGCCATCAACGAGGCGTTCCGTGACTGGGTGACCACCGTCGAGACCACGCATTACTGCATCGGCTCGGTGATGGGCCCGCATCCGTACCCGGTCATGGTCCGGGATTTCCAGCGAGTCATCGGCCTCGAGGCCCGCGAGCAGGTGCAGGCCGCCGCGGGACGGCTCCCCGACGCCGTGATCGCCTGTGTCGGCGGCGGGTCGAACGCCATCGGCGCGTTCCATGCCTTCATCCCGGACGACGGCGTGCGCCTGATCGGATGCGAGGCCGGGGGGGACGGGCTGGCCAGCGGCCGCCACGCCGCGGCTCTGGTGGGCGGCTCCGCCGGGGTGATCCACGGGATGCGGACCTACCTGCTCCAAGACGACGACGGGCAGACGCTGGCGACCCACTCGGTGTCGGCCGGGCTCGACTACCCGGGGGTGGGGCCCGAGCACGCCTGGCTGCGCGACACCGGCCGGGCCAGCTACCGGGCGATCACCGATTCCGAGGCGATGAACGCGTTCTCGGTGCTGTGCCGGACCGAGGGGATCATCCCGGCCATCGAGTCCGCGCACGCGCTGGCCGGGGCGCTGCAGGTCGGGCCGGAACTCGGCCCGGGCGCGGTGCTGCTGGTCAACCTCTCCGGCCGGGGCGACAAGGACGTGGACATCGCCGCCCAGTGGTTCGGGCACCTCGGGTGAGCGTCGCGCGGGTGAGCGTCGTGCCGGAGGCGCGCAAATGAACGCCGTCGGTCAGGCTTTCGAGCGGGCGGCCGCGCAGGGCCGGGCCGCGCTGGTCGGGTACCTGCCCGCCGGCTTCCCCTCGGTCCCGGGCGCGATCGCGGCCATTACCGCGATGGCGCAGGCTGGCGCGGACGTCGTGGAGATCGGCCTGCCCTACTCCGACCCGCTGATCGACGGGCCGGTCATCCAGGAGGCGTCCCGCCGCGCGCTGGCGGCCGGAACCCGCGTGTCCGACGTGCTGGACACCGTGCAGGCGGTCGCGGCGGCCGGCGTCCCGGTGCTGGTCATGACCTACTGGAATCCCGTCGACCGTCACGGCGTGGCCGCGTTCGCTCGCGACCTGCAGAACGCCGGGGGCAGCGGGCTCATCACCCCGGACCTGACGCCCGAGGAAGCCGGGCCGTGGCTGGAGGAGGCTGCGGCCCGCGGGCTCGATCCGGTGTTCCTGGTCGCGCCCAGTTCGTCCGCCGAGCGGATCAAGCTGATCACCTCGGCGTGCGGCGGGTTCGTCTATGCGGCCTCGATGATGGGCACCACCGGCTCGCGCGACGTGGTGGGCGATGAGGCCGCGGCGCTGGTCCGCCGGGTCAGGGAGTGCACCAGCCTGCCAGTGGGGGTGGGCCTGGGCGTAAAAAACAGGGCTCAGGCTTGTGAAGTGGCCGGGTTCGCGGACGGGGTCATCGTGGGGACGGCGTTCGTGCGCTGCCTCGTGGACGCGCCGGACGCCGATGCCGGGATCGCCGCGGTGCGCGACCTCGCCGCCGACCTGGCCGCCGGGGTCCGCGATCGCGCCCGGTACCGTTGATAATGCCTGACCTGCGATATCGCGTCGCAGGACGCATGCTCGTTACACTGGATTCTCGCGCCGTGGGTAGCTAGCCAGGACCACAGCGACGACCAGCAGGGCCAATGTCGTCCCGACCTCAGCTGAGACCAGACGACAGGAGTACTGATGGCGCCTGCTGTTGTTCCTGCGACCCCCGTCTCCCAGGGGTTGTACGACGGCCGCTACGAGCACGACGCCTGCGGCGTCGGGTTCGTCGCTGACCTGCCCGGACGCCGCAGCCACGAGATCGTGGCCCAGGCGCTGACCGTGCTGCGGAACCTGGAGCACCGCGGCGCTATGGGCAGCGACCCGGATACCGGCGACGGAGCCGGCATCCTGACCCAGATCCCCGATGCCCTGCTGCGCGAGGCGTGCGACTTCCCCCTGCCCGACCCGGGCCGCT
>JASIJN010000443.1 GCA_030050125.1 Streptosporangiaceae bacterium
GGCCAGCTCGGTGATCGCGGTCACCCCGTCCATGCCGGGCATCCGCAGGTCCATCAGGATCACGTCGGGCCCGAGTGCCTGGGCGAGCCGCACCGCCTCGGCGCCGTCGGCGGCCTCGCCCAGCACCTCGAACCCGGGGTCGGGCGCGAACATGCCGCTCAGCCCGTCCCTGACCACGGGATGGTCGTCGGCGATCAACAGCGTGATCGGGCCTGCCGTCTCGCCGGCCCCGGCCCCAGCTCCAGCCCCGGCCCCGCTCATGTCGGCACGTCGGCCAGCGCGGCCGGGACGCAGGCCGAGATGGCCGTGCCAGCGCCCGGTTCCGATTCGACCTGCAGCCGTCCGGACAGGCCCTCGATCCGCTGCCGCATCGCGACCAGGCCGAACCCTCCGCCGGCCGGTTCGCCGCCGTCGGCCGGTCGCCGGCCGGGGGCCGGCGCGCCCCCGTCGTGGTCGAAGCCGAGGCCGTCGTCGCGCACGTCCAGGGCGACCTCGTCGTCCATGAACGAGATCGTCAGCCCGACCCGGGACGCCTGGGCGTGCCGGGCCACGTTGGCCAGCGCCTCCTGCGCCGTCCGCAGCAGCGCGACCTCGGCGTCCGGCGGCAGCGGGCGCACCGTGCCGGTGGTCGTGACCTGGACCGGTATCCCGTTCAACGCCGACCAGCGCGCGGCGACCTCGGCCAGCGCCTCGGTCAGCCGCCCGGTCTCCAGCGGCTCGGGGCGCAGCGCGTGCACCGATCGCCGGGCCTCGGACAGGCCCTCGCGGGCCAGCCTGGTGGCGGCCCGGACGTGCCGGCGCCACGCGGCCGGGTCCTGGGCCGCCTGCTCGGCCGCCTGCAGCTGGGTGATGATCCCGGCCAGGCCCTGGGCCAGGGTGTCGTGGATCTCCCGCGCCATCCGCTGCCGCTCGTCCAGGATCCCGGCCTCCCGGGCCTGGGTCAGCAGCTGCTCGTGCAGGCCCGCGTTCTCCGCCAGCGTGGCCTGGAGCCTGTGGTTGGCCTCGCTCACTTCGCCCAGGGCCCGCTCGCGTTCCTCGTTCTGCTGGCTGGCCTTCCTGTCCACCCAGACGGACGCGCAGATCAGGATCACGTTCAGGGCGACGATGGCCAGGTAGAGCACCAGGCCGAACAGGGTGGACTTGTCCACGCCGTACGCCTGCGCGGTACCGGAGATCAGCGCCACGGCGGCCGCCCCTGGCAGCCGCCACGGCCAGGGCAGCAGCCGGAACGCGTAGAAGTAGCCGGCGGGCGTGAAAAAGCCGTACCACGGGGCCTTGATCACCAGAAGGCCCAGGATCACCACGAGGCCGGTGAAGAACAGCCCCATCATCCGCGGCCGGTCCCACCAGGCCGGGTGCAGCGTGAACATTCCCAGCATCCACGCCGCGGCCAGCCCGGACAGGCCAAGGATCACCGGCGCCGGGCCGCCCTTGATGATCACGGTCAGCAGCGTGCAGAACGCCAGCAGCAGGTACGGCACCACGGTGACCCAGGCGGGCTGACCCGCCGCGGCCAGGAAGTGCCGTCCCGACCTACCGAACATCTGAGCCCTCCGCGCGTTCGTCTACTCCCACCGAAACAACTTAGCCGCCGCGAGCCCGCAACCCACCGCGTAAGCCGCCATGGTCAGCAGCTGCAGCGGGTGCGGCCAGTGACCGAGCCAGGCGTCCTGCAGCGCCTGGACCGCCGCGCCGAGCGGGGTGGCGTGGCTGAAATGGCGCAGGCCGGCCGGCATGACCGGGATCGGGAAGAACAGCCCGGCGAAGAACATCATCGGAAAGAGCAGGAAGATCCCGATTCCCTGAGCGGTCTGGCTGCTCGGCGCCACCGCGGCGATGAGCAGCCCGACGGACAGCATCGCGGCGGCGCCGAGCAGCGCGGCCACGATGAACCCGGCGGCCTGCCGCGGCAGGGAGATGCCGTACCCGATCCTGGCCACCGCGAGGATCAGGACCACCATGACCGCGATGATCGCCAGGTTCGCCAGCAGCTGGGCGGCGAGCACCCGGACCGGGCCGGCCGGGGTGGTCTGCAGACGGCGCAGGACGCCCCGCTCCCGGTAGCTGGCCAGCGCCATCGGCAGATAGGTCAGCGAGAGCAGGGCCAGCGAGTACGCGATGAGGATCGGCACGTAGGCATCGAGCAGGGTGTAGCCGTCCAGCGATGCCCGTCGCTGGGTGTAGAACGGGATCGCGCCGAAGATCACCAGCAGGACCAGCGGGACCGCCAGCCGGACGAAGAACCTGGCTCCCTCGCGCCCGATCAGCTTCAGCTCGGTGGCGGTGAGCCGGGCCAGCGCGCCGCCGCCGGCGGCGGCGCGCGGCCGCGCGGCGAGTGTCATCGTCCCTCCTCGTCCTGGTCGACCTGGCCGGTCGGGTGGCCCGGGCCGGCGAGGGCGTGCCTGCCGGTCAGGGCGACGAACGCGTCCTCCAGGCTGGCCTGGTCCACCCGCAGCTGCCGGGCCACGATCTGGTTGCGGGCCAGCACGGCGGTGACCGCGTTGAGCGCGTTGTCGCTGCCTGTGATCACCACGACATCGCCCCGGCGGACGACGCTGGTCACGTCGGGCAGGCCGGCCAGCAGCGCGTCGTCGAACGGCACGGACGGCCGGAACTGGATCCGCTGCCCCGCCTGGACCCGCTCGGCCAGCTCGGCCGGGGTGCCGGACGCGACGACCCGGCCCGCGTCGATCAGCACGACGCGGTCACACAGCCGCTCGGCCTCCTCCATGAAGTGGGTGACCAGCAGGATCGTGACCCCGCGGGCGCGCACGTCCTCGATCAGTTCCCAGGTGCCGCGCCTGGCCTGCGGGTCCAGGCCGGTGGTGAGCTCGTCGAGCACGGCCAGCCGCGGGCTGCCGAGCAGCGCCAGCGCGATCGAGACCCGTTGCTTCTGGCCGCCGGACAGCTTGCCGAATCTCGTCCTGGCCTGCCCGGACAGGCCGAGCATGTCCATCAGCGCCCGCCAGTCGGCCGGGGCCCGGTAGAAGGAGCTGTAGAGCTCGAGGGCCTCGGCGACCCGCAGCCCGTCGGGCAGCTGGCTGTCCTGGAGCTGCACGCCGAGCCGCTGGGTCAGCTCGGCGCGCTGCCGCCGGGGGTCGAGCCCGAGCACGCTGATCTCGCCCCGGTCCGGGGTACGCAGCCCCTCGATGCATTCCACGGTCGTGGTCTTGCCCGCGCCGTTGGGCCCGAGGATCCCGAAGATCTCGCCCGCCCCGACGGTCAGGGAAATGTCGTCGACCGCCACCGTGTCCCGGTAGCTCTTGCGCAGGTGCCGTACTTCGATGACTGCTGGCATGTCATCAGCGTCGCAACCCGGCGCGCCGGTTCGCGTCGTCCGGCCAGCCAGACCTGGCGGACGGCCGGCCGAACCGCGGATCGGCCGGATGACCGGACCGCATCCACCGATCGGCTGACGCGCGGCGCGGGCCGATCGCGCCGGGGTCAGGCCGGCAGGCCCGGCTGCTGGGTGATCAGCACGATCGAGACGATCAGCAGCGCCGTCCCGAACGTGATCAGCGAGTAGCGCACGCCGTACATCTTGAACGAGCTGCCCACGCCGACCAGGAACAGCACCGCGGCGAGGAAGACCGTGATCCGGACGTAGTTGTCGGCGGTCGAACCGTCCGCGCTGCCCTGGCTGAACTTGGCGTCGGCCTGGTTGTCGAGCGCATTGCCCTGCGCCTGGGCAGGCAGTTTGTACTGGGGCATGTATGTCGGGCCCGGAGGGGCCTTCGGGTTGTTCAGCGGGTCGGTCGCCATCCAGGCGTCGAACGCGACCCGGAACTGGGGCCGGAACCGGCGTATCGCGATCGCCTCCTTCTGCGGGCTGTTCAGGGTGAAGGCGATGAACCACGCGTTGAAGGTCGAGGCGTCGAAGTTGCGGGTCGAGATGGCCGAGAGGTCGTCCCGGGTCGCCAGGTTGCGCAGCGTTGACGACTGCGCCAGGTCGATTCGCGACGCCGTGGCCCACTTGGACGCCGAGTAACCGGCCCACGCGGCCGTGATCGTGACCAGCGCCAGCAACACGGCCTCGCAGACCTGCACGATGCGCGAATGCCTGTCGGCGCCCTCGGCGCGCCGCTCGCCATCCCCGGCCTCGTCGTGCCCCTTCTCCGCGTGCTCGTGCAGTTGCTTGCCGGCCTCGATCGGGTTGAGCGCTTCCCCCATCAAGCCCCCCGGATGATCACCCTGAGCATACCGAAGGGCCACTGAGAGCATTTGAACGCACCGTCTCGGGGCCAGCCCCGCCGTGCCGGTCGAGTCGTTGGCCGACGACCCGTTCCCGGTCGTCCGGGACGGCCGGACCCCCCGGCCGCGGCCGACGGCCAGGGCGCCTGGCCGCGCTGGCTGACCTGAGATGATCAGGGCTGAGCCGATCATCTGGGAGGGCGTCATGGCGGGTCCGGTACGAGTCGTCGGCCTGGGCGGGTCCCTGCGGGCCGAGTCCACCAGCCGGACCGCGCTGCGGGTCGCGCTGGACGGCGCGGCAGCGGCGGGCGCCGAGGTGGAGCTGGTCGGGGTCCGCGACCTCGACCTGCCCCTGTACACCGCCGAGCACGCGATCCCGCCGGCCGCCCAGGAGTTCGCGGACACCGCGTACGCGTGCGACGCGATGATCTGGAGCAGCCCGACCTACCAGGGATCGGTGAGCGGCTCGTTCAAGAACGTGCTGGACTGGCTGATCTTGCTGGCCGAGCGGCAGCCGCCGTACCTGTCGAACAAGCCGGTGGGGCTGGTGACGACGGCCGGCGGCGTCCAGGGGCTGCAGGCCATCAACACGATGGACTTCATCGCCCGGTCGCTGCGCGCCTGGAGCGTGCCGGTGGTGCTGCCGGTGTCCCAGTCATGGAAGTCGTTCGACCCCGACGGGCGCCTGATCGACGAGGGCGTCGCCGCCCAGCTGCGCGGGCTCGGCGCCGAGGTCGTGCGCGCCGCCAGTCAGTTCCGCGGCGAGGGCACCTGCGACTACGCCGACGAAAGGCAGTTCGCGGCCGCGAGCCGATGACCTCGCCCCGCGGTCTTGCCTCGCGGCCCGGGGCCGGCCCTAACGCACGCCGTAGAGGTACTCGAGCGCGAGCTGGTCCAGCCGCTCGAAGGCCATGCCGCGCTCGCCGAGCGCCACCACGTCCGGGGTGAAGCCGCGGATGTCGCGCCAGGTCTCGCCGTCGGCGAGCGTCGGCAGCGCCAGCTCGGGCACCCGGGCCGCCGCCAGCGCCTCGGTCACCTCGGGGTCGGCGCGGAACGCCCGCGTCTTCTCCCGCAGGATGAGGTAATTGCGCATGCAGGCGGCGGCCGACGCCCATACCCCGGCGTCGTCCTCGGTCCGCGGCGGCTTGAAATCGAAGTGCACCGGCCCCTCGTAGCCGCCGGCCTCCAGCGCGTCCACGACCCAGAACGCGCCGCGGGCGTTGCCGGCCCCGAACCGCAGGTCCTGGTCGTAGCGCGGGCCGTGCTGGCCGTTGAGGTCGATGTGGAAGAGCTTCCCGTGCCACAGCGCCTGGGTGATCGCGTGGGCGTAGTTGAGCCCCGACATCTCCTCGTGCCCGACCTCGGGATTGAGGCCCACCAGCTCGGGATGCTCGAGCTCGTTGATGAACGCGAGCGCGTGCCCGGCGGTGGGCAGCAGGATGTCGCCGCGCGGCTCGTTGGGCTTCGGCTCGATCGCGAAGCGCAGGTGGTATCCCTGGTCGAGCAGGTACCCGCAGAGGATGTCGTAGGCCTCCTTGAGCCGGTCCAGCGCCGCCCGCACGTCCTTGCTCGCGCCGGACTCGGCGCCGTCGCGGCCACCCCAGCAGACGTAGACCCGGGCCCCCAGCTCCTCGGCCAGGTCCAGGTTCCGCATGACCTTGGCCAGCGCGAACCGTCGCACGTCGCGATGGTTGGCGGTGAACCCGCCCTCCTTGAAGATCGGGTGGCTGAACAGGTTCGTGGTCGCGGTGGTCACGACCAGGCCGGTCTCGTCCAGCGCCTTGCGGAACGCCGCGATCCTCTCGCCCCGTTCCTCGTCGGTGTCGTCGAACCCGAACACGTCGTTGTCGTGGAAGTTCACGCCGTAGGCGCCGAGCTGCGCCAGCTTGCGCACCGCGCGCTCGGCCGGCATCGGCGGGCGGACCGCGCCGCCGAACACGTCCACCCCCTGCCAGCCCACGGTCCATATCCCGAACGAGAACCTGTCGCCGGGCGTCGGCGCGAAGCGGTCTGTAGTCACGAGGCGGTCCTTTCGTCCCAGGTGGCGGTGTCGTCTCGGAGCGCGGCGTGGCGCTCGCGGATCTCGGGCCGCGGCGGCCCGGCGTAG
>JASIJN010000052.1 GCA_030050125.1 Streptosporangiaceae bacterium
GGGCCCGCCCGCCGCCACCGCGCCGCAGCCGCGCGCCCCCAGCGAGAGCGAGCAACTAGCGCGCAAAACCGGGGACCGTTAAGCCTCGACGAGCGCGTCGGTCAGCGGGCCGACCGCCGCCAGCTTCTCGGCCAGCCCGGCCCCGAGGTGATGCCGGGCGGCCAGCGCCGCCGGAGCGTAGTAGGAAACCCTCGTCCGCCCGTCATCCCCGGCCCATATCAGGACCTTGAGCGGGAGGTCGAGCGCGGCCAGCGGGCTGGCCTCCATGACCGGGGTGCCTGCGGCCGGACTGCCGAAGATGACCAGCGTTGTCTCCCGCAGCTCGAGCCCTGCCGTCTGGGCTTCGGCGGCCTGATCGATCACGGCGAAGAGCTTCAGTCCCTGCTTGGCGGCGATCAGGTCGGTCATACGCCCGACGGTATCGGTCACCGACCGTTTGCTGATCTTGGTTATGACATCGGGCTCGGTCGGGGTAGTGCTCTCGGTCATCGCGCCTTTCCTCCGGTCGGCATGAGCCTACGGCCGGTTGTACCCCGAGCCGCTCTGACCCCATGCCACCGGGCCTGCCGCGGCGCCGGCGGCGGGTCGGTCGGATGCTCGTGCGTGTTACGCGTAACATGGGGCAATGGCTGAGACCCGGGACTGTGAGCAGTGCGGCGCCGCCTTCAGCCCGCGCCGCGAGCACGCGCGGTTCTGCTCGGCTCGCTGCCGGGTGGCATGGAACCGCGATCATACGGGCGATCGCGCGTCCGAGGAGAGCGCGCTCGACTGGTCCATGACCGCGATGCGGGAGGCGACCGGGCGGCTGCTGCGGGCCGCGCCGCGCGACCGGGCGCGCCCGTTCGCCGTGATCAGCGAGGCCGTGTGGTGGGTCACGATCGTCGACGCCACGCTGGTGCGCTACCACCCGGACACCTACGACATCGTCCTGGCCAGTCAGCCCGGCAAGGAGCGGCGGCTGATCGAGGACACGCTGGGCGGGCTGCGCTTCGTGCGGAACCGGATGGGCCAGTACCTCGATCCCGTCGACTTCATCCAGCCCGAGGACGGCGGTTCCGGACCGGGTGAAGCCCAGCTCACCGCGTGGACCTGGAAGTCCGTGCCGCGCCCCGCGCTCGAGTCGCTCTCGGCGCGCGGGCAGGAGTGGGAGATGACGCGGTACCGGGCGTACCAGGCGCAACTGGCCGGCCACCCCGTCGGGGAGACCTTCGGGCGGGCGCTGAATTTCCTGAAGCTCGCCGCCGAGCAGGTCAGCCCGGCGGGCGCGCGCGAGGCCGACGGCGCCACCGTCTTCTGATCTCGCCCAGCGGACATGCCCGGGGGTGCGGGCACGGAGACCCGCGACACCGCCGGGTTCACCCCGGCGGGGTGGTGCGCGCGGCACCGGGCCCGGGCAGGGTGAGCGGCGCAAGGCCCGCGATGCCGCTCGCCGGTGCGGCGCGACCGGCACGGGATGACGCGGGAGGCGGCAATGGGCGATTCCCTCGATCTGATCATGGCGGTCTACCCCTCCGCCCGGCCGGCCGCGCGTGATTTCGAGGCGCTGGCCGGGCTGGTCAAGGGCAAGGCCGTCCGGGCCGAGGGCGTGATCCTGGCCGAGCGTGACGCCGGCGGGCGGGTGAAGCTGTCGCGGGCCGGCGATCGCCTTGGCCGCAAGGGCGCCGGGTGGGGCGTTGGCGCCGGCCTGCTGGTCGGCCTGTTCTCGCCGCCGCTGCTGGCCTCGGCCGTGGCGGGCGGGGCGGTCGGCGGGCTGATCGGCAAGCTCGCCGAGCGCCGGGAGAACGCCGGGCTGGAGCGAGGCCTGGGGGACAGGCTGCGCCCCGGTACGGCGGTGATCGTCGCGGTGATCGATCCCGGGGACCGGCTGGCGGCCGAGCGGGCGCTGGGCGGGTCGCCGGCCAAGTCGGTCGTGCCGGTGGGCAAGAAGGGGATGCGGGGGATCAGGGACGCGCTGGCCGATGCGGCCGGCAAGTTCGCGCCGGACCGGGCCAGGCTGCCGATCCCGGATCGCGATTTCGGCGGCACGATGGGACGCACCGTGGGTGATTCCGTGCCGGACTGGACGTTCCTTCCCGCTCCGAAGGCGCCGGAGGGCGCGCCGAACGTGCTGGTCGTGCTGATCGACGATGCCGGGTTCGGGAACCCGGAGACGTTCGGCGGGCCGATCTCCACTCCGAACCTGACCCGGGTGCAGCAGACGGGCCTGACCTACAACCGGTTCCACGTGACCGCGGTGTGCTCGCCGACCCGCGCGGCGCTGCTGACCGGCCGCAACCAGCACCGGGTCGGCTTCGGCTCCATCGCCGAGTACCCGGGTCCCTACCCCGGCTACTCGGCGGTGCGTCCGAGGAGCTGCACGGCCCTGCCCCGGATCCTGAAAGAGAACGGCTATGTCACCGGAGGGTTCGGAAAGTGGCACCTCACCCCCGACAACGTCCAGGGCGCGGCCGGGCCGTTCGACCACTGGCCGCAGTCGTGGGGGTTCGACCACTGGTGGGGGTTTCTTTCCGGGGCGGCCGGCCAGTACGACCCGATCATCACCATGGACAACTCGACCCTCGGCGTGCAGCAGGGCAGGGACGGCAGGGAGTACTACTTCCCGGACGACCTGACCGACCAGGCGGTCCGGTGGCTGCACGCGATCCGGGCCCAGGATCCGGCCAAGCCGTGGTTCCTGTACTACGCCACCGGCTGCAGCCATGCTCCGCATCAGGTCGCGAGGGAGTGGGCGGACAAGTACCAGGGCCGGTTCGACCAGGGCTGGGACAAGCTGCGCGAGGAGACACTCGAGCGGCAGATCAAGCTCGGGGTCGTTCCCGAGGGCACCGGGCTGACCGAGCGGCCGGAGCTGTTCCCGGCCTGGGACTCGCTGTCGGACGCCGAGAAGAAGCTGTACACCCGGCAAATGGAGGTGTATGCCGGCTATTCGGAGAACGCGGACTGGAACGTCGGCCGGCTGCTGGACGCGGTCGAGGAACTCGGCGACCTGGACAACACCCTGATCTTTTACATCTGGGGCGACAACGGTGCCAGCCTGGAGGGCACGATCACGGGCTCGTTCAACGAGATGACGTTCCTCAACGGCCTCGTGCTCCGGCCCGAGCAGCAGCTCGAGCTGATCGACAAGTACGGCGGGATCGAGGCGCTGGGCGACCGCCACACCGAGCCGCACTACGCCGCGGCCTGGGCCCATGCCGGCAACACCCCGTTCCAGTGGGGCAAGCAGGTTGCCAGCCACCTCGGCGGGACCCGCAACCCCATGGTGGTCGCCTGGCCGGAGCGGATCAGGGCCAGAGGCGAGACCCGCGGCCAGTTCACGCACTGCATCGACATCGCGCCAACGATCCTGGAGGCCGCCGGGCTGCCGGAGCCGGACCTGGTGGACGGGATCGGGCAGGAGGAGATGGACGGCACCAGCTTCGGCTACACCTTCGCCGACGCCGGAGCCGGCGAGCGGCACCTGACGCAGTATTTCGAGGAATTCGGCAGCCGGGCCATGTACCGCGACGGGTGGTGGGCCTGCGCCAGGCTGGACAAGGCGCCTTGGGACTTCTCGCCCGCCACGCTCGAGAGGTTCGCTCCCGACACCTACGACCCGGACCAGGACCGATGGGAGCTGTATTACCTGCCCGACGACTTCTCCCAGGCCCGCGACCTGGCCGCCACGCACCCGGACAAGCTCAGGGAACTGCGGGAACTGTGGTGGAAGGAGGCCGAGCGCAACCGGGTTCTCCCGCTGCTCGGAGGAATGGCCGTCATGATGGGGATCTTGCCGCCCATGCCCGCCCAGACCAGGTTCGAGTTCCGGGGCGACGTGCAGAACGTCCAGCGCGGAATGATCCCCCGCGTCTACGGCCGGTCCTACGTCATCGAGGCCAGCCTGCACGTGCCCGACCAGGGCGCCGAGGGCGTCATCGTCGCCAACGCCGACTTCGTCGGCGGATTCGGGCTGTGGGTCGATGAGCGGGGGAAGCTGAACCACAGCTACTCCTTCCTCGGCGTCGAGAGCTATCGGCAGACCTCGACCGAGGCGATCCCGTCAGGGGACGTCACGGTGCGCATGGTCTTCGACGCCGACCAGCACCGGCCCGGCAGCGGCGGCGACGTCACGTTGTGGGCCGACGGCAGGCGGATCGGCCAGGGCCGGATCGACCGCACCGTGCCGATCGCGTTCTCCAGCTACGCGGGGATGGACATCGGCCGCGACAACGGCCTCGTGGTCGACCTCGCCTACGAGGACAAGGCGCCGTACGCGTTCACCGGAACGGTCAAGAAGGTCGTCTTCGACCTGAAGCCGGTCAGCCAGCAGGAGGCGCGGGCCCTGCATGAGCACGCCCGATCGCACGCCGTGGGCCAGGGGGCCTCCGGATGAGGGGCCGGGCGCGCCCCGGCTGAGCTCATGGAGCGGTATGCGGCCGAGGACTCCGGGCGCGGCCCGCAGCCCGGCCCTCCCGGAGGCGTTCGACGGCGAGCTCACAGACCGCCCAGTCCTGTGCCGCGACGCCCACCGACTTGAAGACCGTCACCCGGCCGCGGACCTCGTCGTCCGCCGGCGCCCCGGACAGCAGCCGCCCGATCTCCACCAGGTCCTCCTGCCGCAGGCTGCCGTCTTCCAGCGCGGCCACGACGTCGCCGGCCTCGGCGAGTGCCGCGTCGAGCTGATCGATGACGACGAGCCCGGCCTGGCCCAGGAGCCCAGAAGGTACCTCGCGCATGTCCAGCCGGTAGGCGCCTATCGCGTTGATATGAACCTGACTCTTGACGTCAGCCGGCCCGAACAGCGGGATGGCGGACCTGGTGGCGGTGCAGATCACGTCCGCGCCGTCGACCGCCTGCCGCGGCCCGGCCGCCTGGGTGAAGCGCACCTCCGGATGGCTGGCCCGCAGCCGCTCGCACAGCTCGTGGCTGCGCTGAGCGCGCCTGCTGTACACCCGGACCTCGCGTATCGGGCGCACCGCGCACACGCCGGCCACCTGGTCGGGAGCCTGGTCGCCCGCGCCGAGCATGGCCAGCACGCGGCTGTCGGGGTGGGCGAGGAGGTCGGTGGCCAGGCCGCTGGCGGCCCCGGTGCGCAGCGCGGTCAGGGCGGCCGCGTCCACCTGCGCGCACACCCGGCCGGTCGGCCCGTCGATCCACAGCACCGTGCCTTCGATGCTGGGCAGGCCCTGGGCCCAGCCGTCCTCGTTGAGGCTGATGACCTTGACCAGGGCGCTGCCCGACACATGCTCGGCCGGCATGACCAGGACCCGGTGCCGGGACAGCGAGGACCGCAGCGGCACGGTGACCTCGCCCGCGTGGGCCGCGATGAAGGCACGGCGGCTGGCCTGGATCGCGTCCGGCATCGGGACGAGGCGCCGCAGCAGGTCCGCGCCGATGGCCACCGGCGCCTGGCCCTCGTCCGGCTCGCGACCGGCATTCGCGTCGGGGTGATCCTGGCGGTGCACAGCCCGGATCGTAGCGTGGTGACCGTGAGCGAGGTGGCGGCCGGCGCGATCGAGGAGCTGGCGCGGGATCGTCTCGGCTTCGGGCAGCTTCGTCCCGGCCAGCTGCGCGCGGTCCAGGCGCTGGCCGCCGGCCGCGACGCCCTGGCCGTGCTGCCGACCGGCGGCGGGAAGTCGGCGATCTACGAGCTGGCCGGGCTGCTGCGCGACGGGCCGGTGGTCGTGGTGTCGCCGCTGATCGCGCTGCAGGATGATCAGCTGGCCCACCTGCGGGCGGCCGGGCTGTCGGCCATCGTCCTGAACTCGCAGCAGTCGGCCGGCGCCCGCGCGGCGGCGCTGCTCGCCTCCTGCGATTCCGGCACGTTCGTCTTCCTCTCGCCGGAGCAGCTGGCCATCGAGGAGACCAGGGAAACGCTGCGGCGGGCGCGGCCGGGCCTGTTCGCGGTCGACGAGGCGCACCTGATCAGCCAGTGGGGCCACGACTTCCGCCCCGATTACATGATGCTCGGGGCGCAGGCCGGGGCGGTCGGCGCGCCGGTCCGCCTGGCCCTGACCGCGACCGCGGCGCCGCCGGTGCGGCAGGAGATCATCCGGCGGCTCGGCCTGCGCGATCCCGCGGTGGTCATGGGCGACTTCGACCGGCCGCTGATCCGTCTGTCGGCCCGCCATGCCCGCACGCTCGATGACAAGCAGGGCGAACTGGTCCGCGCGGCGCGCGAGCTGGGCGGCGCCGGGATCGTCTACGCGGCGACGCATGCCAGCGCGCAGACGGCGCGGGACGCACTGCGGTCGGCGGGCGAGCGGGTGACGCTCTATCACGCGGGCCTGAGCGGGCGCGAGCGGCACGACGCGATGACCGCGTTCCTGGACGGGACCACCCGCGTCATCGCGGCCACGGTCGCGTTCGGCATGGGAATCGACAAGCCTGACGTCCGCTGGGTGCTGCACTTCGACCCGCCGCCCTCGCTGGACTCGTACTACCAGGAGATCGGGCGGGCCGGCCGCGACGGCAGGCCATCGCAGGCCCGGCTGCTGTACCGCTACGAGGACTTCGACCGGGCGCGTCATTTCGCCGCGAGGGGCGTCCCCGGCGCGCCCGTCGCGCGGGTCGCGGCCGCGCTGGCGGCCGGTCAGCGCGTCGAGCACGGCACCCCGCAGCAGACCGCCGCCCTCACCCGGCTGGCCGACCTCGGCGCGGCGACCTGGCACGTGGACGGGGAGGTGAGCTGGGCCGGCGCGATGAGCGTCGCGGCGGCGCTCGAGGCGTCGAACGCCGAAACCGAGCGCGAGGACGAGATCGAACGGACCCGGCTGACGATGATGCGCCGCTACGCGGAGCAGGCCGGCTGCCGTCGTTCCTTCCTGCTGACCTACTTCGGGCAGGACTATCCCGGGCCCTGCGGGAACTGCGACAACGATCTCGCGCCCGCCGCGCCCGCCCCGGCCCGGGTCCCGTTCCCCGTGGGCGCGCGCGTGGTGAGCGAGCGCTGGGGCCAGGGCACGGTACAGCGTTACGACGGCGACCGGGTCACGGTGCTGTTCGACGAGCACGGCTACCGCGAGCTGTTCGTGCCGGTGGTACTGGACCGCGGCCTGCTGCGGCCCGCGTAGCGGCCGGGTGACCCGGCCTCACGCGCGCAGCAGCAGCGGTGAATCCAGCCCGTCGAACAGGTCGGTCTCCGGTAGCCGGACCGGCACCCGGGTGTGGGCCAGCTGGAAGTGCTCGTGGCTGAAATCCGCGCGCAACCTCTCCTCCGGTATCACGAGCAGCCGGAAGTCCGGCCCCAGCTCGCCGGCGTGCGCCTGCAGCGCCCGGCGCTTGCGGGCGATCTGAGCGCCGCAGTCGACGCTCGTGGTGACCCAGTCGTCCGGCGTGAGATAGCTCAGGTGCCCCGGGTCCGCGCCGTTGAAGGGAGGTGGCGCGCCCGCCTCCTCGACCGCCCTGGCGTACCGTTTCGCCTCGGAGCGGGGAAGCGCGGTGTAGTAGAACTTGCGCACGTGCCACGGCTCGCCGAGGCCGGCGTAGACCGGGTGGTGGGCCGCCATGACCGCGAGCGCGGTGATCCGGTGCGCCTGGATGTGGTCCGGGTGCCCGTACCCGCCGTTCGGGTCATACGTGACGGCCACGTGCGGCCGGAAGGCGCGAACGTGCGCGACCAGCCGCCGCACCGCCTCGTCGAGGTCCGCCCGCCACAGCGACCGGGGTGCGTCGTTGGCCGGGCTTCCCGCCATGCCGGAGTCGGCGTACCCCAGCAGCCGCACATGCGTCACGCCCAGGATCGAGCAGGCTGCCCGCAAGTCGGCCTCGCGAGTTCCGGGCGGGCCGGGGCCGTCCGCGTGGCCAGGGCCGGCCGCGCAGCACACCACCATGGTCTCGATGCGGCGGTCGGCGCACTGGGCCAGTACGCCGCCCATCGTGATCGTCTCGTCATCGGGGTGGGCGTGGACGGCCAGCAGCCGCCAGCCGGTCACCCGCTGCCGTCCCGGGCCGGGATCACGATCACGCGCCGCAGGCTGAGCACCTGCTCGCCGGCCAGGTCCTCCAGCCGGGAGGCCACCGTCACCAGCCCGGCACCGCCGGTCGAGCCCGCCTCGACCTGCTCGACCCGGGTCAGGCACCGCACGGTCGTGCCCACGGCGACGTCTCGTTGCAGCACGATGTCGCGCAGCGAGCGGTTGCCGAGCGCCCGCGCGCTGATGTCTCGCCCGCTCATCCCGATGCACAGGGCCACCAGCAGCCACAGCGGTACCCGGTCATGGTCCTGCGGGGCGTCCCGGCCGGTCAGCGATCCGGTGCGCCCGGTGGCCAGCCATCGGACCAGCTCGATGTCGAGCGCGCTGATCGTGCGAGCCGGCTCGTGACGGAACGTGACGCCAGGGTGGAACTCGTCAAGGAACCGCCCGTAACTCACCGTCGGCCCCCGCCAGCGCCCGCACGCTGTGCAGGTGCTCGTCCATGTGCTGTGCCTCGAAGCGCAGCAGGTCGGCCACGGTCAGCGCGTCGCCCTCCAGGCCGAGGATCTCACAGATCTTCGCGTGCCGGCCGCTGCGGGCAAGCTCGGCGCCGCTCAGGTCGCCGCACGCCGCGCGGAGCAGCTCCCACTGGCTCTCCAGCGCACGACGCGCCTCCGCCCATCCGCGCTCACCGTAACGCCGCTCGCTGGCCCACTCGTCGGCGTCGAACGCCAGCAGATCTGGTGTCTGATCGGCCAGCATGCTCGCGATCCGTTCCCTGGTCGCGTCCATCCCGTCGGCGACGTGGAACGTGTGCTGTTTGATGGACCACTCACCGGCCGGCGCGTGCTCCAGCTTGTCCTCGCCGGCCGTCGCGCAGATGCTCAGCCAGTCCCGCACTCCCTGCGCGATGGGATCCAGCAATTCCTGCGGGTACGTGCTACTCATCGCCACCTCCTGGTTTGACGCCCCACGCCAGCAGCGACATCCGCGGCATCACCGCGGTGACATCACCGTCCGCCTGCCGCACGCCACAGGACGTGAACTCGCACGGGTTGACGGTGCCGGGCTCGCATCGGCCGTAGGCATTGATGAACTCCCAGAGCCTGTCCCGGCCGCCGGGCTGATCGAGCAGCGAGCCGAACTCCCACGTCGTCGCCACGTACTGGAACAGCGCCGCACGGGCGAGCGCCTCGCTGGTGCCATGCAGCTCGAGCGGATCGTACAGCCGGTGCTCCTGCACGCCGGCGAAGCCCGCCGAGCGCAGCAGGCTGGCGAGTTCGTCTCGACGGAAGTGCCGGAAGTCATGGCCCTGCGGCGTCCATTCGTGCAGCACGACGCTGAACCAGCGGGCGCTCGGCGTGCCTTCTTCGAAGTCCTGTACCGCGACGATCCCGCCTGGCCGCAGCACCCGGCTGGCTTCCGCCATCGCGGTAGCCAGCCGTGACCTGGGTATGTGGTGCGTGCCGTACAGGAACAGGACCGCGTCCACGCAGCTGTCGGCTATGAGCATGCGGTCCGCTCCCTGCCGCCATGCGGCGAACCCGCCGCGGTAGGCGGCGGCGACCATGTCCCCCGCGATGTCGCAGCACAGCACCTGCTGCACGCCGCGCCTGTTCATCGCGACGACCGTCCTGGCAAACGTTCCGCTCCCGGCGAGCGCGTCCAGGACCAGGCTTCGCCGCGGCCCGATGAGGTCGTCGAGAAAGCTGATCGCGACCCTCCGCACACCGCTCGTCGACTGGCCGAGCCGGTAGCCGTCGCCGCGCCCGCCGCGATGGCGGCCTTCGAACATCGTGGCGTCGGCGTCCAGGTCGGCGAACAGGCTGCGCAAGGCTTCGGCGCTCAGCCGCTCCGGCTCCAGGCAGGCGGCGAGTTCAGCGGACAGCGCGCTCGCCCGCGCCGTGAGGTCGGCGACGGTGAGCCCGTCACAGACCTCGATCCCCGAGTGCGCCGCACCGCGCGCGGCGTCGGTGGTGGCCACGGTCATCCCTCCTCTTCGCTAGTGCCCCGGAGGGCGAGCACGAGGCGCCCGCCTTCGTCGGTGATCCGGGCGACGCAGCCGGCGCCGTCCAGCTCGAGTTCGGCGTGCAGTGCCTCACCGCACCGGGCGGGCTCCCCCCGGGTGATCTCCTCGCATCCGGTGAGCCAGACCGGGGCCGGTGCGGCGGTCAGCAGCGCGGCGAGCAGCAGCGGCGTCGGCACGGTGAGCCCGCCCACGGCCTTGGCGGCGGACTCGTCCACGTGAACGGCGCTGTGGATCATCGTCAGCATGCAGAACGCGGTGACCTCGGCCGGGCTGAACGGCCCGACCTGGAAATGCCAGCGGCGGGCGGTCATCGTCCCACCTCCGCGGGCGCGACCGCCTCGATGACTCCGCCGGGCGTGGCCAGCCCGGCCAGCGCCGCGAAGAAACCCGGGTAGGTCTGCGCGACCGCCTCCGCCCCGTCGATGCGCAGCGGCGCGTCCGCGCGCAGTCCGGCCACCGCGAGGGCCATCACCACCGCGTGGTCGTGGCACCCGGACACGGCGCCGCCGCCCGGCAGACGGCCGGTCCCGTGGATGACGATCGCGTCCCGGCGCTCGGACACCTGTGCTCCCGCGGCGGCGAGCTGGCGCAGGAAGTCGCTGATCCGGTCGCACTCCTTGTGCCGCAGCGGCTCGACGTTGTAGAAGACGCTGGTGCCACGGGCGTAACAGGCCAGCGCCGCCAGCGGCAGCACCCCGTCGGGGAACCGGGCGCCGTCGACCTGCACCGGGCGCAGGTGCTCGGTGCCGCAGACGGTCAGCGTCGCGTCGTGCTCCCGGACCTCGGCGCCCATCCGCGCCACCGTCTCCGCCATCGCGTCAGACCCCTGGCCATCGGCGTGAAAGCCGCTGATCCGCACGCGTGAGCCGGGCACCGCCGCGGCCGCGGCGAGGAGCCCGGCGGCGCTGGAACCATCGGCGGTCGCGGCGAACCGGGCCGGCCGGTACTCCTGCCCGGCCGGGACGACGAACCGGCCCAGCGCCTCGTCATGCTCGACCACGATGCCCGCCGCCGCCAGGGCGGCCAGCGTGACCCGCACCATCCCCGGCGCCGACGGCGTGCCGTGGGCGTGAATCACGACCCTGCCGCCGGCCAGCGGCGCCAGGTACAGCAGCCCGGACAGGAACTGGGTGCTGCGCCCCACGGCGACGTCCGCCGCCCCGCCCCAGCTTTCCCTGGCGCCGCGGCGTCCCGCCACGAGCGGCGGCCGGATATCGGCGCCCTGGCCGTGGCAGTAGCAGCCGAGCTGGCCGAGAGCCATGGCCAGTTCGGCGTTGCCGCGCCTGCCGAGCGAGTCGGGCACCGCGGCGGTGACCTCCCAGCGGTGCGCGTGCCCGCCGACCGCGGCGAGCAGGCGCAGCACGATTCCCGAGTTGCCCGCGCTGAACTCACACTCCTCCGGCAGCCGGCCGCCGGCGCCCGCGATGGTCCACTCCTGGTCGTCGGCCCGGTCGATGCGGGCGCCCAGGCGCTCGCATGCCGCCGCCATCGCGGCGATGTTGGCGCCGTCGCCAGGCCGCACCACGGTGCTGGTGCCGCGAGCGAGCGTCGCGCAGAGCAGGGCGCGCACCGTTCCGCTCTTGGCCCCTGGCGGGGTCACGGTGCCGGCCAGGCCGTCGGCCTTGCGCACGATCACGCTGCCGGGCGCCTGCTCCATATCAGCTCCCCGCCGCCATGGCGCGGGCATCCGGCAGGCCGGACGACCGGACGCTGACGCCCAACCCGGCCAGGCACCGCAGGAAACCCGGGAAGGACGCGGCCAGCGTCTGCTCGCCGCGTACGAACACCGGGTCCGGACTGGCCAGCGCGGCCAGGACCAGCGCGCAGAACAGCCGGTGGTCGCCGTGAGAATCAAGCTCGGCCCCCGTGGCGGGTCCCGGCGCGGCGGTCTCGAAGCCGTCAAGCTCGCCGCTCTGCATGACGGGTTTGAACCGGTGGCCGAGCTTGCCGAGCTCGGAAAGCAGCAGAGCCAGCCGATCGGTCTTGTGGAACTGTAAATGGCGGGCGCCGGTGACCCGCACTCCGTACGGCAGGCGGGCGGCAACGGCGGCGAGCGCGGGTATGAACGTGGGCACCGCGATGGCGTCCACGTGCACCGGTGCCCGAGGCGGCTGCCAGCCGGCCACGCGCAGGCCGGCCGCGGCGGGTGTCAGCCGCATCCCGAGCCTCCTTCCGATGTCCAGCGCGGCGGCCACCAGCGGATCATCGCCCCAGCCGGACGAGGTACCGGCCGGCCGGCCGAGCGTGAACTCCGCCTCGGCGCCTACTCCGGCGGCGATCAGGCAGAAAAGCACGGTCGCGTCCGGGCCGATCGACAGATCGCGCGCCGTGTAGCCGCCCGGACGGACGGTGACCCGGTCAGGCAGCTCGCCGGTGGCGGTCTTGCCTACGGTGAGCGTGGCGCCGAACGCTGCCATCATGTCGGCCGTCACGGTGACGTACTCCTGTCCGATGCCACACGGGTCGAGCAGCACCGTCACCGGGCCGCGCGCGTACGGAGCCGCCAGCAGCAGCGCGGTGGCGAACTGCGAGGTATCGGCCATCGGCACGGTGACCGTTCCGCCATCGAGGCCGCCACCCCAGCTCACCGCGGGCAGAAACGCCGGCGGACATATCGGGTCGAGCCTGGCGCCGAGATCACGCAGCAGCGAGAACAGCGGCCCGAGCGGCCGCTCGGCCACCCTCTGCGAGCCGGTGAGCACCGCCGGGCCGTCGCCGAGGCAGCTCACCGCGAGCAGCACCCGTGCGGCCAGCCCGGAGCCCGCCGCCTGGAGGACCTGGGCGGGCCGGCCCGGACGACCGAACACGCCGGTGATCCGCAGCCGGGTACCGGACATCTCGATGGCAGCTCCCAGCGCACGGCACGCATTGAGCAGGATCAGGGTCTCCGCGCACAGGTTCACATCGTGCAGCGTCGAGGTGCCGTCGCTGAGAGAGGCGAGCACCACTGCCCGTTGGCCGTGCGGCTTCGAGCCGGGAAGGACGGCGGTGCCGTGCAGCGGGCCGGGCAGGCTGACCTGAACCATTTACCGCACTCCCTCACCGCGTAGGTAGTCCTCGATCAGCCTGGTCACCGCGATGATCTCCTCCTCGGTGTGAAAGAAGCCGACGGAAAGCCGGGCGCAGTCGTATCCGAAGATGGACCGGATGTAGACGTCGCGCGCCGCGAGGTGGGCGACGAGCCGGTCCGGCCCGCCCGGCAGCTGGAACGAAACCAGGCCGGCGTGCTCGGCCGGCGTGAGCACCGCGACGCCGGGCAGGCGGGCCAGCCGGGAGCGGGCCAGTTCCGCCAGCGCGTAGCCGCGTTCGCAGGCCCAGTCAAGCCCCGCTTCTTCCCGCAGCCAGCGGATCGCCGCGGACAGCCCGGCGACCGCGGGAACGTGCCTCGTGCCGACCTCGAACCGGGTGGCGTCCTTGTTGGGCGTGAAATATCCGTCAACCTGCCAGGTCTCGCAGGATGCCCAGCCGACGCTGTTCTGCTGCACCCGGTCCAGGATGGCTTGCGCCACGTACAGGGCACCGGTCCCCTCCGGACCGCACAGCCACTTCTGGCCGGACAGCGTGTACATGTCGGCCTCGAGCTCGGTGACGTCGACCCTGATCGCCCCGGCCGCCTGGGCCCCGTCGGCGAGCAGCAGCGCGCCTCGCTTGCGCGCTGCGCGGGCGATATCGGCGACGGGGAGCACGACGCCGTTGACGTAGGCGACGTGCGAGACGACGACGAGCCTGGTGCCGGCGTCGATGGCGTCGGTGAGCGCCGCGCGCAGTTCGGCCGGCCCGGTGCCCGGTGTCCAGCCCACGGCGCGGACCTGCACGCCGTGGCGGCGGCGGAGCACGCCCAGGGGCAGCGCCACGCCCTTGTGCTCGATCTGGGTGGTCACCACGTTGTCGTCGCGGCGCCAGTCGAGGCCCTGCACGGCGATGTTGACCCCGTCGGTGGCATGGTGCGTGAGCGCGACCGCTCCGTCCCCGGCGCCGATCAAGTCGGCGATCAGGCCGCGGGCCTCGGCGAGCACCTCGTTGGCCCGCGCCCGGGCCGCGGGCCCGGTTCGCCCCTCGGTCAGCTCACCTGCCGCGGCGCTGGCCATGGCCTGCTGCGCCGCCCGGCACAGCGGCCCGGTGAAGCCGGAATTGAAGTAGCCGCCGTGCGCTACCACCGGCACGTCGTGGCGGAGTCGGCTCAGCTTCGTCGCGTCCCGCGTGGCGGTCACGGCCGCGTCTCCCTTCAGTCGTGGCGGCACAGCAGCAGCGCGCAGGCGCAGGCGAGGACGGCCAGGGCCGCGAAACCGCCGTAGATGTCCTGTATCCGGCCGCGCTCGGCGAGCCAGCCGGCGATGGCGACTCCGGCCGCGGCGCCGACCGCGTCGCCGACCGACATCGCGCCGCCGATGAGCGCGAAGGCCGATACCCGATCCCGGTCGGGCGTCACCTGCGCCATCCAGGCGTCCAACGAGGGCATGACCAGCATCTCGCCAAGCGTCCAGAACGCGACGGCGCCGAAGGCCACCGGGATACGCGGCCAGAGCCAGATGGCGGTGAAGCCGGCGCCGAAGCACGCGAACCCGGCCGCGATGATGGCGGGCATCCCTGCTCCCCACCACACCAGCAGGCGGCTCACCGGCAACTGCCCGGCGATGACCAGCGTGGCGTTGGCGGCGAAGAACGTCCCGGCCAGGGCCGGGGCGTGCAGCCCGGCCCGGACGAACAGCGGGAGCACCGCGTACAGCGGCGCGTAGAGCACGAAGCCGAGGGTGGCCAGGAACAGGACCCGCCGGGTGGCCCGGCCGGTCAGCTGGGCGGTCAGGCTGCGCAGCCAGCGCACCCGCGGGGCGCCCGACGGCGCGGCGACCGCGCGATGTCGTCCGAGCCTCAGCCACAGCAGCGAGCTCGAGCCGTACGTGAGCGCCGCGAGGCCGAAGACCGGGCCCGCGGTTCCGTGCAGGAACAGCACGCTGGCCAGCAGCGGGCCTATCGCCGCGGCGGCGTTGAGGCCGGTGGCCAGGGAGGCGAACCGCACCAGCGCAGGCGTGCCTTCCGCGCCGGCCGGGCGGCGCAACGCCGCGGCGAACACCTTGACCGTGAGCGTGTTGACCGAGCCGCCCGTGCCGACCACCGGGATCAGCAGCGCGATCGCAATCGTGGACCGCACCAGGGCCAGGCCGACGAACCCGGCGGCGCCCGCCGCCAGCGCGATGGCCGTCGCCCGGTGGGCCGGAATTTTGTCCACTACCGACGCGAGCAGGATCCGGTTCAGCCGGAACGACACCGAGGTCAGCAGCACGAGCAGGCCGGACAGCGCCGGACTGAGCCGCAGCGTGTGCAGGAAGTAAACCGGCAGGATCGACAGCATCCCGTAGTAGCCGATGTTGCTGATGGTCCACTCGCAGGTCAGCGTCAGCATGGCCTTCCGGGGGCCCGCCGCCGGGCCTGCCGCCGGAGGCGCGGCGACGGTCTCGCTCATCGGCGCGCCTCCGCGTCCGCGGCGGCGGGCGGCGCGACCTCGAAGCGCACTAATCTCACGAGCCGGGCGGCGCGTTCCGCCGCGTCCTGCGCCGACACGCCGCGGGACACCACCAGCCCCGTCCGTCCGGCCGAACTGGTGGCCGACTCGAGCCGCTGTCCGGGCCGCACCGCAAGCTCCGCTCGCACGCAATCCGGGCTGGCCAGGACCTGGTCCCAGCCGGTGACTGCGGTGAGCGTCCCGCGGCCCGCGCTGAGGTACTGAACCGCCGCGCCCCCGCGCGGCCGCCACTCGCCGGGATCGGGCGTTCGCCCGAGCATCTGGGCGAACACCGCTCCGTGCAGCTCGATGCCGTTCACCAGCTGGGTCATCAGATGGATGTAGTCGCCGCCCGGGCGCGCGTGCAGTTCCCCGAGCACCACCGAGTCCCCGTCGATCCAGAACTCCACGTGGAAGATCCCCCAGCACAGGCCGGTGGCGCGCAGCGCGTCGCACACCGTGGTGCGGGCGGTTCGCGCCAGCTCCGTACCGAGCGCGGCGGGCATACGGTGGCCGGTCTCGATGAAGTGCGGAGCGCCGGTGGTCTGCTTGGCCGTGATGGTCAGCACGTGCGGCTGGCCGGCGATGAAGAGCCCTTCGGCGCTGTACTCCTCGCCGCGCTGGAACGTCTCGACCAGGAACTCCGGCGCGCCGCCGTTGTCGCCGGCCGTCCGCTCGCGGGCGGCGGCCGAGCAGCCGGCGGCGAGATAGGCGAGGGCGCCGGGCATCTCGTCCGCGCTGCGGACCAGCGACAGGCCGGTGCTGCCCATCTCCGAGCGCGGCTTGACGACCCACGGGCCGGGCGGATGCGCGGCCGCGAACGCGCGGGCATCCGCCAGGCTCGTGCAGCACGCGACCGCGGGCTGATCGAATCCGCGGCGGGCGAGGGCGGTACGACAGGAGAACTTGTCCCGCACGAGGCGCACCGCGGGCACCGGATTGCCGGGCACCGCGAGCGCGGCGGCGGTCGCGGCGACGGATTCCACCGCGAACTCGCGGAAACCGTACACACCCAGGAAGCGGGTGTTGCGGGCCTGCCGGACGGCCCAGGCGACGCACGCCGCCGGGTCATAGAAGTCCACGGCGCTGCGCCGGGCAGCCGCGGCGGCGAGATCAGCGCCGGCGGCCAGGTTGCGTGCCGTGTCGGTGAGCCAGACCTCGATGCCCAGCCGGGCTGCCTGCCGCAGGCAGTCCTGGCCCGCGGTGTGGCTGGCGCCGCCCAGCACCAGCAGCATCGGCGCTGAAGTCACGCGACCTCCACCGAGATCAGGCTCGCCGCGTGCTCGGCCCGCGCTACCGCCGTCGCGGGATCGGGCGCCTGGGTGATGACATGACCGAGGCGCAGTTCGAAGAAGTTGTGCGGTGGCAGCCGGATCCGCTCGCCCGCGGGCCTGGACGGGGCCACCTCGGCCACGCCGTCCTGGCGGCGCGCCTGCTCCACTCCGGACCAGGAACGCACCGTCCCGGCGCGGCTGGAGAGCAGGAACCTTATGGCGGCCCCGCCGGCTCGCTGCGCGCCGGATGCTAAGCTCGCCGGCTCACCGAGCGACGCCTTGATCGTCTCGGTGACCAAGTCCACGCCGGTGGCCAGCGGCACGAGGTGCGAGCCGACGTAGTCCCCGGCGAGCCTGGCGTTCACCTCCACGATCTTGGGGCCGTCCGGTGTGAGCTTCACCTCGGTATGCACGCCGCCGGTCCCGATCCCGATCGCGCGGACCGCGGCGCGGGCGATCTCGCGCACCCGCTGCGCGTCCACGGCAGCCAGCCGAGCGGGCACGGCGTGCTGGTACTCGATGTAGCCCGGTTCGGTCGTCCACTTATCTGTCATCGCGACCACGTGGGGCTCGCCCTCGATGACGAGGCACTCGACGCTGACCTCGGGGCCGGGCATGAACTCTTCTGCGATGAACTCCGCCGGGTAGTAGCCGAACAGATCGTCGGCATCCGGCGTGAAGAAGGTCCTGGCGGTCTCGAAGGCGGCGGCGACCTCGCCGGGCCCGGTAATGGTCAGCACGCCGGCGCTGCCCGCCGCACCGGTCGGCTTGAAGATCAGCGGATAGCCGAACTCCTCGCCCGACGCGGCCAGGCCGGCCATCGACGTGACCCGGGCGAACCGTGGCTGCGGTATGCCGCGGGCGGCCAGCGCGGAGCGCATCCGGTACTTGTTACGCGCTTGTTCGGCGCCCTCGACCGTGCAGCCGCGCAGCCCGAACTCCTCAGCCACGTGCGCCGCGGCGACGACACCGTGGTCCCAGAACGTCACCACACCGTCAAAGGGCCGCTGTTCGTTGCGCCGATGCAGCCCTTTCATAGCGTCGTCAAAGTGTGCGGGATCACTGGTCGGCGCGTCGACGTAGCAGTCCACGTAGTCGCGCACCCACTCAGGTAACTCCGGCCCGACAACAGTGATTGTCAAGCCAAGCCGGCGCGCCGCTTCGAACATGCGACGTTTCGCCGGGTACATTGCGTTGACAAAAAGAATATGTTTCGGCAACTCTGAACCCCGGTGAGGCTTGTCGAACAGGCCGCCTTAAATGGAAGGCTATCACCAGTGCGGCTTTCAGTACAGAGGCCCGGCCGGTCGGCGCGCTCAGTGAATTACCGGTTCCGTTCGTGACGCGGCGAAGAAAACTGTGCGCCCGGACCTGGTCATTACGCATGGGCCCGCCAGCTTCGCCGTCAAGTGGCGGGCGGCGCCGAGGCAGTCGCACGACACCCCGGCATCCGCGCGACGCCCCGGCATTCGCACGGTAAGCGCAGGCCATGCCCCGCTGCGATCTGCGATGACCGGGGGCTGGCCATCGCCTTGGCCGGCCCGCCGCCAGGAGGCGGCCGGCCCGGGCAGCGTCGGCCGGCGCCCGCCGGACGCCCCGCACTCGGCGGAACTCGGCGACGTCATCCGTGCGGGAGTTTTAGGGCGAGGTCCGGGAGGAGAAAAGCCTAGTTTTCCGGTCTGAGAGATTGACTGGGGTGTACGAGAACATGGGCCGCGGGATCGTTGCTTCCAATATAGCCCACCGCCATCTTTCGCCCTCACGCCCTTGCGAAAGGCGACCTGATCATGGGCAGATATGATGGAATTCAATTGTACGGTAAGAGCTTGTCTATGTAGCCTTAGCGATGCAACGAGTTTGCGGCTATCGTCGCCTGGTGGAATCGTTGCCGTGCAACTCCTGGTGGGATCGCGACAGCGGCTGGCCGGCGAGCCGGGCGGTGATGCCGGCGTTGAAGTTGGGGCATTGCGTGATGTCCTCATGGGGGCAGCGCAGTCCGTGCCTGATGGCATCGCGGGCGGCCTGCGCCCTGGCGATCCGCTCGTCGAGTTCCGCGAGCTTGCGCCGGGCAAGCCGCCCCCATTCACCGGACGCGCTCGCGCGCGAGGCCATGAGGGCCTTCTGCTCGGCGAGGGTGAACCCCGCGTCGCTGTAGAGCAGGATCGTGCCGACAACCCGTGCCGCCGACTCGGGGTAGCGGCGCTGCCCCGAGATCCTGGCCGGCCGGGGGAGCAGGCCGAGTTCCTCGTAGTAGCGCAGGGCCGAGGCGGTGACCCCGGCGCGGCGGGCCAGTTCGCCGATGGTGAGCAGGCCGCCGGGCGTGTTGACTTCAGGTGCGCTTGAAGGCGTTGACTGCCCGCCATGGGAACACGACATGAGGGAAGCATGCCACCGTCAGTGCGGCGGGCAGTGACCGCGGCCGTCGAGTACGCGGTGGCGCGTGCCGGGATCGCCGCCGTGCGCGCGCTGGACCGCGACGTCATCGGCCAGGCCCATCGTCCCCGGGGCGCGGCCGGGCGCGTGACCGGATGGGAGATGGCCCACCGCCCCTCCAACCGGCAGCGCAGCGGCTGGGTGGTCTCGCTGCTCGGTGTGCAGCCCGCCGATCAGGTCCTCGAGATCGGCTTCGGTCCGGGCCTGGCGGTCGCGGAACTGGCCCGCGCCGGCGCAGGTCACGTGTACGGCATCGATCATTCCGGCGTGATGCTCCGGCAGGCGTCCCGGCGCAACGCCGCCGCCATCCGGGCCGGGCGGGTCACCCTGATCAGGGCTTCTGTCGATCAGATTCCGCCCGCCCTCGACGGTCCCTTCGACGCCATCCTCGCGGTCAACTCCCTCATGTTCTGGTCCGCGCCGGCCCGGCGGCTCGCCGATCTGCGCCGGCGCCTCGCGCCTGGCGGCCGCATCGCCATCGCGTCCCAGCCCCGCTGCCCCGGGGCCACGGCGGACACCTCCCGCAGCGCCGCCCGCGAGATCGAGGACCTGCTCACAGACGCCGGCTTCACGCGCCTGAGCACCCGGACCCTCGCCCTCAGCCCTCCGGTGGCCTGCGTACTCGCCGTCAGCCCAGCCCCGGTGCCGGTGACCGACGAGACGGGGGCGTGAAGAAAGGCGCCGCCACGGCGGGGAGCGCACGTTGCCCAATGACTTTGCCGGCCTTGCCGGCTTACGGTCGGACGACGGCCGGACGGAACGCCAGCTCGAGTTTAAGGAACCCCGTGTTCCCCTCCTTAAGATCCCTGGCAAGTTGAATGCAGGCGGAAGCAGCCGTGACCGCACGCTGCCAGTTGACGACGGCACGCTCCTCGAGCCCTGCCCTGAGTCGCAGCTCTAGCTGGGCCTCGAAGCTGTTTCTATACAACTCGTTGAATAGCAGCCCGCCAACCTCGATGATGGAAATTCCCGCAGCGAGGTCGCTCCTAGAGAACTGGCGGCGGATGAGGCTCGCGGAGACATCTGCGAGATCCTCGGAGTGCTTCTTGACGATATCTTGAGCGGAAGGATCTCCCCTGACAGCCGCATCGCAGACGCTCGCGGCGAAGCGAGCGATCTCTTTTTTCATCTGCGG
>JASIJN010000444.1 GCA_030050125.1 Streptosporangiaceae bacterium
GGGCCACCTGCTCGGCCAGCCGGATCTGGCGGACGTGCACGCTCCAGGCCATGGCCACCACGGCGCCCGCGACCCCGGCCGTGCCGACCCCGAGCAAGCCGGCCACCGCCGGGTGGCCGCCGGCCGCTAACGCGGTGAGCATTCCGCCCGGCCCGAGAGTCCGTGCTGCGCCATGACGCTATTCAAACATATACTCGACCATGCTGGAAGCCGTTGCGTTCACTCGTCCAGGGATTCGACGTCCCCGGCGGCGGCCGCGCGTGCGAGCTGGGCGTGGTCGCGCTCGTTCTGATCGGCGTAACGCCGGGCGAACTGGCCGATCGCGGAGGTGAACGCCGAGCCCTTGCCCATGTAGGCAGCCATGGCCACCGGGTCGCCCGACCGGGCGTGCGCCCGGGCCAGCGTCTCGCCGCACGCGGTGGCGAACTCGGCCAGTCGCGGGGCGAGCAGCCCCAGATCCGGGATGATCTTCATGTCGCGGAACTGCCGGACGTAATAGTCCCTCCCGTGCAGCGAGCCCCAGCCGACGAAGATGTCGGTCGCGCTCTGCACCAGCCGCTTGCCGCCGATCACCCTGGCGCCGTGGTTGCCGTGGACGCTGGGCCGGGTGTGCGCCTCGTACACCGACGGCCCGGCCTGCTTGACCTGCAAGAACAAGGGATCGGCCGCGGAGCGGCCCTCGAACAGCAGCAGGTAGACCCGCATCCCCACGCTGCCCACGCCGACCACCTGGCGGACGATGTCGACCTCGGTAAACCGGTCGAACAGGACGCGCCGGTCCTCCTGCAGCGTCATCCGGTAGCCGGCCAGCAGGTGGTCGACGAGGTCGGCCTGCTCCTCGTCGCTGATCGTGGTGCGGATCGGGGGATCCTCCGTGATCCGGGGGCGCCCGTGCGCCATCGTGGTGAGCTTGGCGAAGGCGCCACGGCTGGTGCGGCTCTTGCGCTTCTTCTCGATGTGGACCGAAACCAGGCCGCGGTCGGCCAGCTCGAAGTACCTGATGAGGTTGTCGACGTGGGTGCCGTCGTACCAGATGTCGAGCTCGGGCATGCGCGCGTACCGGCCCATGCGCCGCCGGTAGGCCTCGATGCCGGCGGTCAGCGCGGCCGCGGCGCGGGCGGGCCTGACCTTGTTCTCCCGGGCCGCGACGACCAGGCTGGTGGCGAACCGCTTGACGTCCCACTCGAACGGGCCGGGCAGCGTCTCGTCGAAGTCGCGCAGGTCGAACAGCAGGTTCCGCTCCGGCGTGGCCCACAGGCCGAAGTTCATGATGTGGGCGTCCCCGCACAGCTGCACCGCCAGCCCGCTGTCCGGCTGGGAGGCCAGGTCCGCGGCCATGACCGCCGCGGCGCCGCGATAGTAGTTCCAGGCCGAGGCGGTCATCCGGCGGTGCCGGATCGGAACCAGCTCGGGCACCCTGATCTGGTTCTGGGCCGTGATCGTCTTCAGCGGGTCGTGCCCGCGTTCCTCCTCGGCCCAGTACCCCAGCGACCCCCGCCGGGCCCGCTTCCTGGCGGCCTTCCCCGTCGCGCGCCGCTCGCTCCTGGTGGCCGGGAGATCGGGCAGCACCGCGGGCGCGCGCGACGGTCCCGGCGAGCCGGACTTGGCCATGACAATCGCCCCCCGTGACAGGCAGCGGGACACCTCCCCCCGCGGGTCCCGCACCATGACCCTACGCCGGCGTTCTCCCGCCTCCCGGCAGGAATAGCCGGTCCGCGGCGGCTGTTGCCAGCGGACGTGACAGCACAGCCGGAAGCGCGCGACGACGTTCAGTTCTGGTTCGACCCGGTGTGCCCGTGGGCCTGGATCACCTCCCGCTGGATGCTGGAAGTGGAAAAGGTCCGGCCGGTGCGGACCGACTGGCGGATCATGTCGCTGGCCTACCTGAACCTGATGCAGCACGAGGGCAAGGGCCTCACCGAGGAGTACCAGGAGCGGATGAGCCGCGCCTGGGGACCGATCCGGGTCTGCGCCGCGGCCGCCGAGCACAGCGGCCCCGAGATCCTCGGGCCGCTCTACACCGCGCTGGGCACCCGGTTCCACAACGCCGCCCGCCGGGAGGACCCGGCGGTGATCACCGAGGCCCTGGCCGAGGTGGGCCTGCCCGAGTCGCTGGTCAAGGCGGCCACCAGCACCGAGTACGACGAGGCGATCAAGCGCTCGCACCACGAGGCGTTCGACGATGTCGGCCTTGACGTGGGCACCCCGGTCATGCGGATAGGCGGCCATGCCATCTTCGGCCCGGTCGTCACGCCGGCGCCGAAGGGCGAGGCCGCCGGGCGGCTGTGGGATGGCGTGGTCCTGGTGACCGAGACCGACGGCTTCTTCGAGCTCAAGCGGACCAGGAACCAGAAGCCCTCGTTCGAGTAACGCGCCGGCTCCCCGGCCCGTGGTACCGCTGGCCGGCCTGACCGCGGCGGAGGTGGGGAGGGTGGGCGTGACGATGCGGGCCGCGATCCTGCTCGGGCAGGGCGAGGCCATGCGGGTCGCCGATGTCGAGCTGGATCCGCCGGGGCCGGCCGAGGTGCAGGTCCGGCTGGCCGCCAGCGGGGTGTGCGCGAGCGACTGGCACACGCTGACCGGCCGGATCCCGTCGCCGCTGCCCGCGGTGCTCGGGCATGAGGGCGCCGGGGTGGTCGAGGCGGTCGGCGACGGGGTCAGCCATGTCTCGCCCGGCGACCACGTCGTGTTGTCGTGGCTCCCGGCCTGCGGGCGCTGCCGGTACTGCGAGGCGGGACGGCCCGTGCTGTGCGACGTGGCCGCTCCGGCCTTGCTCGCCGGAACGCTGCTCGGCGGGGGGAGACGTCTGCGTTACGGATCACTGCCGCTCTATCACTACTCGTTCCTGTCGACCTTCGCGGAGCAGGCCGTGGTGCCGGCGGCCAGCTGCGTGCCGGTCCGCCGGGACGTCCCGCTCGCGGCGGCCAGCCTGGCCGGATGCGCGGTCCTGACCGGTTACGGCGCGGTGGTCAACCGGGCCAGGGTGACGCCGGGCTCGGCGGCCGTGATCTTCGGCGCGGGGGGCGTCGGGCTGAGCTGCGTCATGGCGGCGGCGCTGGCCGGCGCCGCCCGGGTGATCGCGGTCGATCCGGTGCCCGCCAAGCGAGAGCTGGCGGCCGCGCTCGGGGCCACCCACGTCATCGACCCGGCCGAGCGGGACGTGATCGCGGCGGTCCGCGAGCTCACCGGCGGCCACGGCGCCGACTTCGGATTCGACGCGGTCGGGTCCCCCGCGGTCGGCGCGTCCGCCTTCGACGCCATCTGCCGGGGCGGCACCCTGGTCTGCATCGGGATCCCGGGGCCCGACGCCATGACGGCCTTCCCGGGGCCGCGCCTGGTCCGCGAGGAGAAGATCGTCACCGGGAGCCTGTACGGCTCGTGCCGGCCGTTCCAGGACATTCCCGCGGTCCTCGACCTGTTCGCCGCGGGCCGCCTGCCGGTCGACAAGCTGGTCTCGGCCACCTACGGCCTGGACCAGATC
The DNA here is from genome assembly GCA_030050125.1 of Streptosporangiaceae bacterium. Next base: position 3,482 of record JASIJN010000444.1, read on the forward strand.
AACCAGGCGTTCGCCGACCTGAGCGCGGGCCTCCTGGCCCGGGGCGTCGTGGTTCTCAGCGAGGACATCGCCTGGTAACCGCGGCATTACGGTCGAGGGGCGGCATAGCATCCCAGTGCGGGCAAGGCCGCCGAGGGAGACGAGATGCCAGCATGATGGCCCGGACCGACATCGACGGGCGCCTGGCCCAGGGCTGGGGCGGCAGCGCTCCCAACGGCGTCCACGTCAACGTGATCCTGGCACGCCGTGGCAGCCCGACCGCCGCGGCGCTGGTGACCGCGTTCGCCGCGCCCTCGCCCGGCTTCACGCCGATCCTGGTCTGCGCCGGGCCCGACCAGCCCTCCTATGAGACGCTGAACCCGCCGACGATCCTGCTGAACAAGACGGCCCCGGCCACCGCGCAAGCCGAGACGCTGATCTTCGGGGCGGCCCAGGTCGGGACGGCCCAGGGCGTTCTGGACGCGGTGGCGGGCGGCCTGGTCGGCGCGGACCAGGAGACCATCGTCTTCGTCTCGCTCTGGATCGACCCGGCCGCCGCCGACGAGGGGGCGGTCCGGGGCGCGGCCAGGGACGCGGTCGGCGCGGCGGTCCGTGAGGCCGTGACCGGACGCGATCCCGCCGACGCCAGGCGGCTGGTCGAGACCCGCGACCAGATCACCCACCCCTTCTACGGCGGCGACTGACCGCCAGGCGGCCTAGCGGCGCGCCCGGTCGCTGGCGGCGTAGCCCGGCACGGACGGCCAGCGGACCGCCACCACCACCGACGCCTCCTCGGCCTGCCAGGAGTGGCCGACGCCGTGGAACACCACGTAGTCGCCCTGCTCGGCCAGGAGCACGCTGCGGCCCGGCAGGTCGACCCGGAACCGGCCGCTGACCAGCAGGATGAGCGCCGAGCGGTGGTCGGCAGCCACCCATTCCGACCGGCGGTCGCCCTCGGCATGGATGGCCCACTTGACCTCGACCTCGTCGCTGTGCCGGGCATCCCCGGCCGGCCTGAAATGCCCGAGCAGCCAGCCACGGTGGGCGGGCGCGTCCGCCGCGGCGTTCCCCGCGTAGATCGTCTCGGTCACGAGCAGGGACGCTAGCAGGGCGCAGAATCCTCACGGCTCGAGGTACACGGTAAACCCGTAGCCGTCGTCGAACAGCGCACCCGGCGCGGCCAGCCTCACCTTCCCGGACGAGCCGCCCGTCATCCGCACCCGGTGGTCGGCCCACCAGGATGCGATCCCGCCCGCCGACCCGTTGAGGGTCGCGAACTCCGCCGCGTAAGGCGGCGGCGTCGGCCGGTCGAACGACGCGACAGCCATGGCCCGGCGCGGGGCGCGGAACGAGGCGCGGGACCAGGGCGTGGTGCCGAACTCGACGCCGAGGCTCGCCTGGCCGAAGACGGTACCGGCGCCGACCGGGAAGTCGAGGTAGCTCTGGTCGTTCACGTACAGGAAGAGGGCGTCGTAGGGGATGGGATACGAGATCGCCATCGCCGCGACCTGCCCGGCCCGGATCCTGGCCCGGTTCCACGACGCGGGCACCCCCGGGCAGCGCTGGCTCCCCGGCGCGGAGGTCGAGCACACCAGCGCGTGTGTCGCCCTGCGGTACTCCGCGAACTCCAGCCGGTACTGGTGCGCGGCCGGCCTGCCGCCGGCCGTACAACTCGCGTCGGTGCACGCCGTCACCGACAGGTCCATGATCAACCTGGACGTCTGCAGCTCGACCGACATGCTCAGCCGGCCGACCTCGCCGGCGAACCGCGCCGGGTCGGGCAGCCTGACCCAGGTCTCGGCCACGGTGAACCGAGCCCGGGTGACCGCGTAGCCCGCCTGCTCGGGCGAGTCGGACGCCGGGCCCGTGCTGGCGGCGACGTCCCCGGCCGGAAGCATCACGACCATGGCCGCGCTGACGAGAGCGACGAGGGCATAACGAAGTCGCATGATGCCTCCGTTTCCCGGCCATTCGTGGAAGCACCGTACCAAACCGACGGGGCGGCAATGGCGGTTAAGGCGCCGCGTGCCTGTGGTTAAGTTCTTGCCGGTCCCAGCCGGCAATTTCCTAACCGCTGACGTTGAACCGGGCGGCGGCGAGGGCCTGGCGGGCGGTCAGGCGGGCTGGGCGGTGGCCCCGTCCACGCCGGTCAGGCGGGCGGGCGCCAGTCCATCCAGCAGGCTGGCCGCCGCGGCCTGGAAGCGGGCGACGTCGCCGTAGGGCCGGGCGATCAGCATGGCCCCCTCCAGGCCCCCCACGATCATCCGGGCGGTGTCTCGCGCGGAACCGCGCAGCCGAAGGCTGCCGTCCTGTCGCCCGCGCTCCAGGACGCGCTCGAGCCAGGTCTCGTTGTGGTCGAAGAACCTGATCACGGCGTCTCGCATGGGCGCCGGGAGGGTCTGGTACTCGGCGGCCAGCATGCCGCACAGGCACATTTTGCGGCTGCGCAGCACCCGCAGGTACAGGTCCGCGTAGGCGTCCAGCCTGGCGCGGGCGGTGCCTTCGCTGGCGTCGAGCTCGGCCAGGGCCTCGGCGAAACGGCGGGCGTAGCGGGATATGAGGGCCTCGCCCAGGGCGGCCTTGCCGGCGAAGTGGTAATGCAGGGCGGCCTTGGTGATCTTCAGCTCGGCCGCGATGTCGGCGTAGCTGAAACCGTTGAACCCTCGTACCTGCACGAGCCGCTCGGCCACGTCCAGTATCCGCGAGGCCGTTCCCGCGTCGTCATGCCCGCGCCGAGCAACCATATATAGGCCCTCCGAAGCCCTTGACCTCTAACCTATCAGTAAGTCAGAATTCTACCTATCGATAAGTAAGCGTATCGGAACCGCCGCACTACAGGAACACGGCCGGGATCGGCCCGGCCGGGGGGAGGCGTCCGTCATGGCCCGGAAGATGATCGACTGCCGTCAGGTACCCAACGAGATCGGCTGCACGCTCACCATCGCAGGCCGCGAGGAAGAGGTCCTCGACGCCGCGACCGCCCACGCCGTGGCCAAGCACGGCCACGAGGACTCGGCCGAACTGCGCGAGACGCTTCGCAGCGCGCTGCAAGACGTCGAGCCCGCGCTGTCATGAC
>JASIJN010000445.1 GCA_030050125.1 Streptosporangiaceae bacterium
GGGCGGCTCACCTGCGCCGCCGTCGCGCGAGGCACGCTCGCGGTCCGGCTCAACCAGCTCGCGGCGGGCGGCTCAGGAGCCGACCCGGCCTGGATCGAGGCCGTCGCCACCGCGCTCAATACCGGCCTGACACCGGAGTTCCCGGTGCTTGGCGGCATCGGGACCGGCGACCTGACCGCCCTGGCGGCGACCGCGCTCGCACTCATCGGCGAGCGGCCCTGGCGCGGCCCCGATGGCCCGGCGCAGCGTGCGCTGCTGCCCAGCGCGGTGGCCGACGCGGACGCGCTGGCCTTCCTTTCGTCCAATGCCATGACGCTGACGCAGGCGACGCTGGCTCACCAGGACCTCGCCGGGCTCCTCGACGCGGAGCTGCAGATCGCCGCGCTCAGCCATCTCGCCCTGTCCGGCTCCGCCCAGCCGTATGCCGAGCCGGTGCAGGCGGCGCGCCCGCACCCGGGCCAGGCCGCGGTGGCCCGGCGGCTGCGCGAGCTTCTCGGTCCTGACGCCGCCCGGCTGGGGACGCGCGTCCAGGACAAATACGGGCTGCGTGCCCTGCCGCAAGTACACGGCCCGGCCGTTGAAGCGCTCGCCCACGTCGAGCACGTGCTGCGGGTGGAGCTGAACGCCGCGGCCGAGAACCCGCTGGTGGACGCCGTCGGCGGTCAGGCGCTGCACAACGGCAACTTCCACACCGCGTACCTGACCCTGGCCCTTGACGGCGCCCGGCTGGCCCTGACCGCGGATGCCGCGCTGTCGCAGGCCAGGCTCGCCGCGCTGGCCGACCCGGACCGGACCGGGCTGCGGCCGTTCCTGGCCGACGGCCCCGAGGGCAGTTCCGGGATCATGATCCTCGAATACACCGCCAGCGCGGCGCTCGCCGAGCTGCGGGGGCTCGCCTGGCCGGTCCTGCTCGGCACCGCGGTGCTGTCCAACGGAGCCGAGGAGCACGCCGCCTTCTCACCGCACGCGGCGCGCGCGGCAGCGGCCATGGTGCCGCCCCTGCGCACGGTGCTCGCCTGCGAGCTGGTGGCCGCGGTGCGTGCGCTCCGCCAGCGCCGCGCCGAGCCCACGAGCACGCCGCTGCGCGCCGTCTACGACCAGTGCCTGGTCGCCCTGCCCGACGATGACGAGGATCGCCCGCTCGACACCGACATCGCAGCCGCCGAGCAGGTCATCACCACGCTCACGGACAACAGAAAAGGCGGTACGAGCTGACCTCTGCCGCAGGCCATAGCGCTGATCTCGGCAACGACGTCGGGCAGGCCGGCACGACATGTCCGGCTGTCAGCAGAGCATTCCCTCGTGGCTGGGCGGGGCGGGGAGCTTGCGGAGCTCGTCGCGCAGCGATTCGAGCGATGCGACGTCGAGGCCGAGCAGCGCGTCGGGCGGGTCGTAGAACGATTGGCGCAGCCTGTCCCTGGTCTTGATCCCCAGCGGGGTGAGGACGACGGTCTTGACCCGCCGGTCGCTGGGCGGGGTCCGCCGTTCGACCAGGCCGCGTTCTTCGAGCCGGTCGACCAGCCAGGTCGCCATGGACGCATCGCAGCACAGGGTGCTGGCCATGGCCCGCATGGGCCGGGGCTCGTCCGGATCGAGAATGGACAGGGCGCGGAAGTGGGCGGGCGTGAGCCCGATCTCTTCCATGAGCCGCGCCTGGGCGCTGTGCCGGATGTTGGCCGCGGAAAAGTCCGCCATCAGCTTCCATACCTCGGCGGCGAGGGCCCGCTTGGAGGTGGCCGGGCGCGCAGGGCTCATAGTGGCCCTCATCGTATCCGGTACTCCGATACGCTCAACCCTTGAAGGCATCCGATACTTGTACTCATTCAATCATCTGTGTCATGGTGGGCGTCATGGGCGAGATCGCGGAGGGCGGCGATGTCAAGACTTCTGGTAATCGTCGGGAGCACGCGCCCCGCACGGGCGGCGGACCGCGTCGTGCCCTGGATCATGTCCCGGGCAGCCGCGCATGACGCCTTCGACGCCGAGCTCGCCGACCTCAGGGACTGGCCGCTGCCGATCTTCGCCGAACACGCGGGGACGATCGGCGATATCCGCGACCCGACGTACTCCGAGCCGATCGTCCGGGCGTGGAACGACAAGGTCAAACTGGCCGATGCCTTCATCGTCGTCACCCCGGAGTACAACCACAGCGTTCCGGGCGTCCTGAAGAACGCCATCGACAGCGTGTGGCCCTCGTTCGGGTTCCGGAACAAGCCGGTCGCGGCCGTGGGTTACAGCGGCGGCGTCGGGGGCGGGATCCGCGCCATCGAGCACCTGGTGCACGTGTTCGTCGAGGCCGAGGCCGTTCCGCTGCGCAACACCGTGGTGCTTCCCTTCGTGGCGGAGGCCTTCGGCGCCGAAGGCGAGCCGGTCAGTCCCGAAACAGACATCCGCCTGCAGGTCATGCTCGACGACCTTGCCTGGTGGTCATCGGCGCTGGAAAAGGCCCGGGCCGGAGGGGAGCTGGTCCCCGGCTCATTCCGGGCCCGGGCGGCGCTGGCCGCCACACGGGCCTGAGCATTGGAGCAATTCGTGAGCGTGTTCACCGACAAGGAAGTCGCCTACCTGAGAGCGCAGCGCATCGGCCGGCTGGCCACCGCCGACAGCGAGGGGCGGCCCCATGTCGTCCCGACCGCGTTCAACGTCGATGCCGAGAAGGGCGTGCTGGAGATCGGCGGCCGCAGCCTTCCAGACCGTGGCCAAAAACGCCGGTACCTGGCCCAGATCCAGGCGAACCCGTATGTGGCCTACGTCGTCGACCATGTGGTGACCGAGCCGTCGTGGACAGCTAGCGGCATCACGGTCCGTGGCCGGGCGGTGATCCACCCGGAAGGCGGTGAGCGGCTCGGCCCCGGCTTCGGGCCCATCTGGGTCGAGATCATCCCGGAATGGATCAGCGCGTGGGGTATCGACGCCGGCCCTATGCAGGGGTCTAACAGCCGGAAGGTCGCCTAGCACCAGCCCGGGCGGCGGTCGCAGGCCGCGGTCCGGAACTCGCGCGGAGGCCGGGTGGCGCCGCGGTGCTTGGCTTCATTGCACTGATCCCACGGGCATCGATCAGCAAGGAGGTCACATGGGTTTCGATACACCGGCCGGGACGCGCGGTGCCCGCCAGCCCCGCGCCGGGCTCATGATGCGGTGGGTCAACAAGACGGCGATGAACCGGATCCGCCGCAAGGGCGGCAAGGTGATGGGCTTCCACGCGCTGATCCTGACGACCGTCGGCGCCAGGACCGGAGCCCAGCGCACCACCCCGGTCGGCTGGTTTCCCGGCAAGGACGGCAGCTGGCTCGTCGTCGCGTCGGCGGCCGGGGCACCGCGGAACCCGGCCTGGTATCACAACATCGCCGCGCACCCCGGACAGGTCCAGATCGAGGTGGACGGCCGCACGATCCCGGTGACCGCCGAGCAGCTGCACGGAGCCGAGCGTGACCAGGCCTGGCAGCAGATCGCCGCGGCCGCGCCGCGCTTCGCGGCCTACCAGCGCAAGACCGACCGCGAGCTGCCGGTCATCCGCCTGGTGCCGCGATCCGGCTGAGCCCGGTCCGCTCGCGGCAAGGCCGGCCCGGCCCTTATGCGGGATCGGCGGGATCGCAGTTGGATGCGGCGGGTCCGTGCCAGGATGTGACGGTGCGTCGGCTGAACGGACAAGTCACGAGGTGTCGGATGAGCCGCCGGGTCGTCGCGGCCGCGGTCGCCGCGGTCTTGGTTGCCGGCTGCGCAGCCGCACCGACGGCCAGCGTGCACCGTGGCGTGCGGGAAAGCGCGCGGGAGGTGGCGCGACCCAGCTCGGGAACGGCGCGAGCCACCGTCGCAACGGCGCAGCGCGTCACGGCACCGGTCATGGCAACGGTCGTTCCCGGTGCGCCGAACTGTCCCCTGTTCCCGGCCAACAACGTGTGGAACACGAACATCTCCAAGCTGCCGGTGGACAGCCACAGTGCGGCGTGGCTGGCGAGCATGGATTCGTCGACGACCTACCTGCACCCTGACTTCGGCCCGAATCCGGGAGGCTATCCGTTCGGCATCCCGTTCACCGTGGTCAGCAGCGCGCAGCCGCTAGTCCATATCAGCTTCCTTTACGCAAGCCAGAGCGATAAGGGTCCTTATCCGTTCGGGCCAGATACGCCGATCGAGGGTGGCGCCCAAGCTGGCGGGGACCGTCACGCCATCATGGTGAACCCCAGTACCTGCACGCTGTATGAGCTGTGGGACGCGCATTACTCGGCGAACGGCTCGACGGCGGGCTCCGGCGCCATCTGGCACCTGCGGTCCAACCGGCTGCGTCCGGCTGGCTGGACGTCGGCTGACGCGGCGGGGCTGCCCATTCTGCCCGGCCTGCTGAACTTCGCCCAGGTCCAGGCGGCGGTGCGGACGGGAAAGCCGATCACGCACGCGATCAGGTTCACCGCGCAGGTCACCCAGGCGGCTTTCCTGTGGCCGGCCCGCCACGACGCGAGCTCTGACACGAGCCCGGACGTGCCGCCTATGGGCGCCCGGTTCCGGCTGAGGCCAGGCTTTGATGTCGCGCGGTTCTGCCAGAACTCCGAGCCGTACTGTCGTGACGCCAAGGCGATCTTGGTAGAGATGAAGAACTACGGCCTGATCCTCGCCGACAACGGGAGCAACTGGTACTTCCAGGGCAGCGCGTTCCCGCAATGGCCAAACGCCCTGGTGTCTTTGCTCAAAGGGATACCGGCGCGGGCTTTCCAGGCTGTCGATGAGTCCTGCCTGATGGTAAGGCCGAACTCCGGAGCGGCGAGCGCGAAGCCGGGCTGCCCGATCGGCTGACGCCCGCGAACGCTCCGTCGAGCGGCTAACCGGGGGCGTGATCGGCCGCCGGAACCCGCGCCAAGAACGCGCCATGGATCAGGCTGGTGATCGTCCGCGCCGCGAGCAGCGCGTACCCGGCGGTGAGGATCCCGACCAGGGCGTACCCGAGGGCGGTGCCGTCGCGCACGTGCTCGGCCGCCAGCCAGTGGACGCCGTAGGTGACGGCAGCGGCGAACGGGAACGAGAAAGCCCAGAAGCCCGGACCAAACTGAGCCCGCCTGTACAACGGGATCAGTCTCAACTGGACCAGCACCATCAGGATTGAGAAACCGCCCAGGACGGCCTCTGCCGTGTCCACCTTGCCGCCATTGATGGCGAACCAGGAACTACCAGCGACCACTGGTGGCGCGAGCTCGATCGCGATGGTCGGCAGTAGCGGTGGCGGCAAGGATGGCACGACATACAGCCGCAGCGAGATGATCGGCCCGAGCACTGCGAAGGAAGTGATGCCCAGGCCGAACAACACGCGGGACAGGGTAGTGAAACCCAGGTCGGCACTCGCGCCCCCGGCCAGCAGGCCTCCAGCGGCCGTGGGCAGGTAGTAGCCGGGATGCCAGAGCCGGATGGCGCCGTCGCCGATGATCCAATCCCCCGTGATCCAGGCACCGACAAGTACCACCAGAACGGCGCTGCACCCGAATATGACCTCTCCCGCGCCTCTGGCCTGTTCAGCCAGCCGGACACCCAGCAGCATGGGCACGATAACGATCAGTGCGGTGAACGGCCCGAAGGTCGGATCGGACAGCTCGGTTCTCCAGCGACGCTGCGCGGCGACGTTCGTCAGGTAGGCGGCCAGGGTGACCAGCCAGGTTACGGCCGCGACGATCCAGAGCACGTTCCCCGGCCAGTCCGAAGCGCCGGCCAGCTGCGTCGCCGTTGACCATGCCTGCGCCAGCCCAGCCAACCCGAAGGCGACAGCGAAGAGATTCGCCGTCAGGTGGAGCGCTGTGCCCTGATCGGCCCCTTCATCCGGGCGTCGCATCGGGTCCCCTCGTCTGAAGAACGGCCGACCCCGGCAGCGGTCCAGGACGAAGGTGTGCCCTCCGCCAG
>JASIJN010000446.1 GCA_030050125.1 Streptosporangiaceae bacterium
GACGTGGTCGTGGTCGACGCCCGGGAGGAGTTCGCCCGCGAGTTCGTGCTGCCGGTACTGCAGGCGGGGGCGCTCTACGAGGGCCGCTACCCGCTGGTCTCGGCCCTCTCCCGGCCGCTGATCTCCCGCCACCTGGTGGCGGTCGCCCGCGAGCGCGGGGCCGGCGCGGTCGCCCACGGCTGCACCGGCAAGGGCAACGACCAGGTGCGGTTCGAGGTGGGCCTGGCCTGCCTCGCCCCGGAGGTAAAAGTCCTGGCGCCTGTCCGCGACTCCGGGATGACCAGGGACAAGGCGATCGCGTTCGCCGCCGAGAAGGGGCTGCCGATCAACGTCACGTCGCGCTCGCCGTACTCGATCGACCAGAACCTGTGGGGCCGCAGCTGCGAGACCGGGCATCTGGAGGACATCTGGGAGGCGCCGCACGACGACGTGTGGGACTACACGAGCGACCCCGCCGAGCCGAGAGAGCCGGACGAGGTCGTGATCTCGTTCACCGACGGGATACCGGTGGCCATCGACGGGCGCCCGCTCACCCCGCTGCAGATCGTCACCGAGCTGAACGCGCTGGCCGGCGCGCACGGCGTCGGCCGCATCGACATGGTCGAGGACCGGCTGGTCGGAATCAAGAGCCGGGAGATCTACGAGGCGCCGGGAGCGATCGCGCTGATCGCCGCGCACCAGGAACTCGAGGGCGTCTGCCTGGAGCGCGACCTGGCCCGGTTCAAGCGCCAGGCCGAGCAGCGCTGGACCGAGCTGGTGTACGACGGCCTGTGGTTCTCGCCGCTGCGGCAGTCGCTGGAAGCCTTCATGGCCGCCGCCTCGCAGCACGTAACCGGCGAGGTCAGGGTCCGGCTGCAGGGCGGCCGCGCGGTCGTGACCGGCCGTCGCAGCCCGGCCGCGCTGTACGACTACGAGCTGGCCACCTACGACACCGGAGACATGTTCGACCAGCGGCTGGCCAAGGGCTTCGTCGAGCTGTGGGGGCTGCCCAGCAAGATCGCCGCGGACCGCGACAGGAAGCTCGCCGGCTAGCCGGGCCCGGTGCCGGCCAAGCACCACCCGCCGGCCGGACCAGCCCCGCGCCTCGTGCCGATGACGTCCGCGCTTGCCTGACCGCACCCGTCGGCCGCACCACTAGCATGTGTCCGGGCGCCTTGCGCCGCGATCATGGGAGGCGAGAACGAGGCCGTGGCTGACGAGGAGCGCACGCCGCCGGTCCGGTTGTGGGGCGGCCGGTTCGAGTCCGGCCCGGCCGAGGCACTGACCCGGCTCTCGGTGAGCGTGCAGTTCGACTGGCGGCTGGCCGGCTATGACCTGCTGGCGTCGCGCGCCCACGCCGGCGTGCTGCACCAGGCCGGGCTGCTGGATGAGTCCGAGCTGAGCAAGATGCTGGCCGCGCTGGACGATCTGGGCGAGGCCTGCCGGACCGGGCGGTTTCGCCCGTCCGCCACCGACGAGGACGTCCACACCGCGCTGGAGCGCGGCCTGCTGGAGCGCGTCGGCTCGCTGGCCGGGAAGCTGCGGGCCGGCCGCAGCCGCAACGACCAGATCGCCACGGACTTGCGGCTCTATCTGCGCGACCACGTGCGGCTCGTAGCCAGCAGGCTGACCGAGCTCGAGGTGGCCCTGATCGACCAGGCCGAACGGCACATCGGCACGCCCGCGCCGGGAATGACGCACCTGCAGCACGCCCAGCCGGTGCTGCTGGCGCACCAGTTGCTCGCGCACGTCCAGGCGTTCGCCCGGGACGCGGCCCGGCTGAGGGACTGGGACCAGCGGGCTGCGGTATGCCCGCTCGGGGCCGGCGCCCTGGCCGGCTCGTCTCTGCCGCTGGACCCGGAGGCGGTCGCCGCCCAGCTCGGCTTCGACTGCGCGTTCAGTAACTCGATTGATGCGGTCAGCGACCGCGATTTCGCCGCGGAGTTCTGCTTCGACGCGGCGCTGCTCGGCGTGCACATGTCCCGGCTCGGCGAGGAGGTCGTCCTGTGGTCGTCGCACGAGTTCGGCTGGGCCGAGATCGACGACGCGTACGCCACCGGATCTTCGATCATGCCGCAGAAGAAGAACCCGGACGTGGCCGAGCTGGCCCGGGGCAAGGCCGGGCGGCTGATCGGCGGTCTCACCGGCCTGCTGACCATGCTCAAGGGCCTGCCGCTGGCCTATGACCGCGATCTGCAGGAGGACAAGGAGCCCGTCTTCGACGCGGTGGACACGCTCCTGCTGGTGCTGCCGGCCATGGCCGGGCTGGTCGCCACGCTCCGGTTCAACTCCGAGCGGATCGCCGCCGGGGCCGCCGCCGGCTACGCGCTCGCCACCGACCTGGCCGAGCTGCTGGTCCGGCGCGGGGTCCCGTTTCGCGAGGCGCATGAGGTCGTCGGGCACCTGGTCGTCTGGTGCCAGGTGCACGACTGCGAGCTGGCCGACGTGAGCGACGCCGACCTGGCCCGGATCTCGCCGCAGCTGACCCCGGACGTCCGTGAGGTGCTGACCGTGCCGGGCGCGCTCGCGGCCCGGCAG
>JASIJN010000447.1 GCA_030050125.1 Streptosporangiaceae bacterium
CCGTGTACCGGACCTACGCCCGTCCCGGGCGCCCGGCCACGTCCGCCGACCGGGCGCAGGCGGCGAAGGCCACCGACGCCGCCTGGAGGCGCCGCCCCGACCTCGACGCCGAGCTGCTCGGCTTCGTCGGCGACCTGCTCACCGGCGCCTGCCCCGGCGCGGCGGAGGCCGCCTTCGCGGTCCGGTTCGCCCAGGTGAGCGCGCCGGTCATGGCGATGGGCGTGGAGGACACCGCGTTCTACAGGTACCAGCCGCTGATCTGCCTCAACGAGGTGGGCGGCGACCCGGGGACGTTCGGCCGGCCCGCGGCGGACTTCCACCGCGCCATGGCCGAGGCGGCCGGGCACCGGCCGGAGGCGATGCTCACCCTGTCCACGCACGACACCAAGCGCAGCGGCGACGTGCGGGCCCGGATCAGCCTGCTCTCGGAGCTGCCCGAGGCGTGGGAGAGCGCGATCGGGCGCTGGGCCCGGCGCAACGCCGGGCACAAGCAGGACGGCTGGCCGGACCGCAACGCCGAGTACCTGCTGTACCAGACGCTGGTGGGGGCCTGGCCGATCGAGGCCGGCCGGGCCGCGATGTTCATGCAGAAGGCGGCCAAAGAGGCCAAGGTCCACACGTCCTGGACCGACCCGGACGCCGGGTACGACGACGCGCTGGCCGCGTTCGTCGCCGCGGTGCTCGCGGACCAGGGCTTCGTCGCCGACCTGGAGGCGTTCCTGGCCGAGCACCGGCTGGTCGAGCGGGGCCGGGTCACCTCGCTGGCCCAGACCGCGCTGCTGCTGACCTGCCCCGGCATCCCCGACCTGTATCAGGGCACCGAGGTGTGGCAGGCGTCCCTGGTCGACCCGGACAACCGCCGCCCGGTCGACTACCGGCGCCGCCGGGCACTGCTGGACCGCCTGGCCGGCGCCGGGCCGCGGCAGGCCCTGGCCCTGGCCGACGAGGGCGGCCCGAAGCTCTGGCTCATCCAGCGCGTGCTCGGGCACCGGCGGCGGCACCCGGGTGCCTACGGCCCGGGCTCCGGCTACCGGCCGCTCCCCGTGACCGGGGCGAAGGCCGGGCACGCGGTCGCGTTCGAGCGCGACGGCGGGCTGGCCGTGGTCGTGCCCCGGCTGGTCGCGACGCTGAACGACGACTGGGCCGGCACCGAGGTCGCGCTCCCCGGCGGTGCCTGGGTCGACGTGCTCACCGGCGACAAGGTCGACGGCGGCCCCGTCGAGGTGGCCGCCCTGCTGCACCGGTTCCCGGTCGCCGTGCTGGGCAGGCCCCGAGCGAGAGACGAAGAACATGACGCATGAGTTCCGGGTCTGGGCGCCCGGCCACGACCGGGTCGAGGTGGTGCTCGGGCCGCGGCGGGAGCCCATGCGGGGGGACGCAGGCGGGTGGTGGGCGATCCGCGTCGACGAGGCCGGGCCCGGGACAGACTATGCGTTCAGTATCGACGGTGGCCCGCCGCGTCCCGACCCTCGCTCGCCGTACCAGCCCGAGGGGATCTGCGGCCCGTCCCGCGTGGTGGATCACGGGGCGTTCGCCTGGAGCGACACCGGATGGCGCGGGCTGCCGCTGGCCGGGTCGGTGCTCTACGAGTGCCACGTCGGCACATTCTCGGCCGAGGGGACGTTCGACGGCGCGATCGGGCACCTCGGTCACGCGGCCGACCTGGGGGTCGACGCGATCGAGCTGATGCCGGTGGCCGAGTTCTCCGGCGATCGCGGCTGGGGGTACGACGGGGTGGACCTGTTCGCCCCGCACCACGCCTACGGCGGGCCGGACGGGCTCAAGCGGCTGGTCGACGCCGCGCACGATCACGGGCTCGGCGTGGTCATGGACGTCGTCTACAACCACCTCGGCCCGGCCGGGAACTACCTGCCGGACTTCGGCCCCTACTTCTCGGCGCGGCACCGGACCAACTGGGGCCCGGCGGTCAACTTCGACGGGCCGGGCAGCGACGAGGTGCGGCGGTTCGTCATCGACAACGCGCTGGCCTGGCTGCGCGACTATCACTGCGACGGGCTCCGCCTCGACGCCGTGCACGCGATTCCCGACGAGTCGGCCACGCACATCCTCGAGGAGCTCGCGACCGAGGTGGCGGCGCTGCGGGCGCACCTCGGCCGCCAGATGTTCCTGGTCGCCGAGAGCGACCTCAGCGACCCTCGCTTCGTGCGCGGCCGGGACGCGGGCGGCTACGGTCTCGACGCCGCGTGGGCCGACGAGTGGCACCACGCGCTGCACGCCGCGCTGACCGGCGAGCGGGACGGGTACTACGAGGACTTCGGGCCGCTGCCGCTGCTGGCCAAGGCGGCGCGCCAGGCGTGGGTGTACGACGGCACCTATTCCCGCTATCGCCGCCGGGTGCACGGCCGGCCGGTGACCGGGCTTGACGGCAGCCAGTTCGTGGTCTCTACGCAGAACCACGACCAGGTCGGCAACCGGGCGGCCGGCGAGCGCAGCGGCGTTCTGATGAGCGAGGGCCGGCTGCGGGTGGCCGCGGCGCTGCTGATGACCTCGCCGTTCGTGCCGCTGCTGTTCCAGGGCGAGGAGTGGGGGGCGACCACGCCGTTCCAGTACTTCACCGGTCACCCCGATGCCGAGCTGGGCCGCCGGGTCAGCGAGGGGCGGCGGGCCGAGTTCTCGGCGTTCGGCTGGGATCCCGCCCGGGTGCCCGACCCGCAGGACCCCGAGACGTTCTGGCGTTCCCGGCTCGATTGGGCGCAGATCGGTTCCGAACGCCACGCCTCGTTGCTGGACTGGTACCGTCGGCTGATAGCACTGCGGCGGCGGACTCCGGCGCTCACCGATCCCCGGCTGCACCGCACCGGCACCGACTGCGACCCGGCGGCCGGGTGGCTGGTCGTCCGCCGCGGGCCGGTCGCGGTCGCCGCCAACCTGGGCGCCAGCACCTGGACCTTCCCGGCCGGGCCGGGGGCGGACCTGCTCGCCGCCTCCGATTCCCGGATCGAACAGCTGAATCGGGGCCTCGTCCTCCCGCCCGACACCGTCGCGATCGTGACCGGGGCTCCCGCGGCCTGAAGGCCCGGTGGCGTGACCGGTCCGGGACAGACAGGAAAGGAGTGGGCCATCGAGCACTGGCCGGGGCGCCCGTACCCGCTCGGCGCCGCCTACGACGGCGCGGGCACGAACTTCTCCCTGTTCTCCGAGGTCGCGGAGCGGGTCGAGCTGTGCCTGTTCGACGACGACGGCCGCGAGGACCGGCTGAGCCTGGAGGAGATCGACGCGTTCGTGTGGCACGCCTACCTGCCCGGCGTCGTGCCGGGACAGCGCTACGGCTACCGGGTGCACGGGCCCTGGGCGCCCGAGCACGGCCAGCGGTGCAACCCGGCCAAACTGCTCATCGACCCGTACGCCAAGGCCATCGAGGGCCAGGTGCGGTGGAACCAGGCCTGCTTCCCGTACACCTTCGGTGACGAGAACTCACGCAACGACGACGACAGCGCGCCGTTCGTGCCCCGGTCGGTGGTGCACAACCCGTACTTCGACTGGGGCAACGACCGGCCTCCTGACGTCCAGCTCAACGAGTCCGTGATCTACGAGGTCCACGTCAAGGGCCTGACGGTCCGGCACCAGGACATACCGCAGCCGCAGCGCGGCACCTATTCCGGGCTGGCCCACCCGGCCGCCATCGACTACCTCACCGGGCTCGGGGTCACCGCGGTGGAACTGCTGCCCGTGCACCAGTTCGTGCACGACGCGCACCTCATCGAGCGCGGGCTGCGGAACTACTGGGGGTACAACTCGATCGGATTCCTGGCCCCGCACAACGAGTACGCCGCCGGCGGCCAGCGCGGCGAGCAGGTGGCCGAGTTCAAAGCCATGGTCCGGGCCCTGCACGAGGCCGGCATCGAGGTAATCCTCGACGTGGTCTACAACCACACGGCCGAGGGCAACCACCTCGGCCCGGTCCTGTCGATGAAGGGCATCGACAACGCCGCCTACTACCGGCTGGCCGAGGACCAGCGGTTCTACTACGACACCACCGGGACCGGCAACAGCCTGAACGTCGGTCACCCGCACACCCTGCAGCTGATCATGGACTCGCTGCGCTACTGGGTGACCGAGATGCACGTCGACGGGTTCCGCTTCGACCTGGCGGCCAGCCTGGCCCGGCAGTTCCACGAGGTGGACCGGCTGTCGGCGTTCTTCGACCTGATCCAGCAGGACCCGATCGTCTCCCAGGTCAAGCTCATCGCCGAGCCGTGGGACATCGGCGAGGGCGGCTACCAGGTCGGGAACTTCCCGGCCCTGTGGTCGGAGTGGAACGGCCGGTACCGGGACACGGTGCGCGACTACTGGCGCGGGGAGTCGGCCACGCTGGGCGAATTCGCCTCCCGGCTCACCGGCAGCTCGGACCTCTACCAGGCCGACACCCGCCATCCGGGCGCCAGCGTCAACTTCGTGACCGCCCACGACGGGTTTACCGTGCGCGACCTGGTCTCCTACAACGAGAAGCACAACGAGGCCAACGGCGAGGGCGGGGCCGACGGCGAGCCGTACAACCGGTCATGGAACTGCGGCGCGGAGGGCGACACCGACGACCCGGACATCCTGGCCCTGCGCCGGCGCCAGCAGCGCAACTTCCTGGCCACGCTGCTGCTGTCCCAGGGCGTGACGATGCTGCTCGGCGGCGACGAGATCGGGCGCACGCAGCACGGGAACAACAACGCGTACTGCCAGGACAACGAGGTCTCCTGGTACGACTGGGAGCACGTCGACACCGGCCTGCTCGAGTTCACCCGCCGTCTCATCGCGCTGCGCCGCGAGCATCCCGTGCTGCGGCGGCGGCACTGGTTCCAGGGCCATTCGAT
>JASIJN010000448.1 GCA_030050125.1 Streptosporangiaceae bacterium
CGGCCAGGGCCGCGCTGGCCGCCCGGGGCGGCAGCCGCCCGTGGCCGCGTCCGAGGGCATGCCGGATCATAACGATCGCCAACCAGAAGGGCGGGGTGGGCAAGACCACGACGGCGGTCAATCTCGCCGCGAGCCTGGCGCTGCACGGCCTGCGGGTGCTGGTGATCGACCTGGACCCGCAGGGCAACGCATCGACGGCGCTGGACGTGGACCATCACTCTGGCGTGGTCTCCATCTACGACGTGCTGGTCGACAACCAGCCGCTGTCCGGCGTCATCAAGCCGGCCGCGGGCATCCCGCAGCTTTACTGCGCGCCCGCGACGATCGACCTGGCCGGCGCGGAGATCGAACTGGTCCCGCTGGTCGCGCGGGAATCGCGGTTGGTCAGGGCGCTGGGCGGGTTCGATTCCACCGGCCTGGACTACATCTTCATCGACTGCCCGCCTTCGCTGGGCCTGCTGACCGTCAACGCCCTCGTCGCGGCGCCCGAGGTGCTGATCCCCATCCAGTGCGAGTACTACGCGCTCGAAGGGCTGGAGCAACTGCTGCGGACCGTCGACTTGGTCAAGAGCCACCTCAACCCGGCGCTGACCGTCACCACCATCCTGCTGACCATGTACGACGGCCGCACCAGGCTGGCCTCGCAAGTGGCCGAGGAGGTCAGGGACCACTTCGGAGACATCGTGCTGAACTCGATCATCCCGCGCAGCGTGCGGGTCTCCGAGGCTCCCAGCTACGGGCAGTCGGTGATGACCTACGACCCTGGATCGAGCGGGGCCCAGGCCTACCTCGAGGCGGCCAGGGAGATGGCGCACCGCGGCGCGCGCCAGACTTGACGCCCCCTCACGGTGTCGTGGCCGCCGGCCGGACTCCTGTGGTCCGATGGTGCCGGCTTTCCTGGACGCACCTGGCAGGATGGCTCTGGCAGACGTTGGCGGCCCAGGGCAGGACGCCGGCGGGCTGGCCAGGCTAGGTGGCGAGCGGATTTCAGGGAGAGGCAATGCCGCAGCAGAAGCGCGGACTCGGCAAGGGACTGGGAGCGCTGATTCCGACCGCGCCGGCGGTGTCGTCCGACCCCGGTCACCCGTATCCCCGCGCGGCGGCCGCCGAGCCCGACCCGGGGCCGCTCGGAGCCTATTTCGAGGAGATACCGGTCGGCGCGATAACCCCGAACCCGAGGCAGCCGCGGCAGCTGTTCGACGAGGAGTCGCTCGAGGAACTCGCGGCCTCCATCCGGGCGGTGGGCCTGCTGCAGCCGGTGGTGGTCCGCAAGGTGATGCCCGGCCACTACGAGCTGGTCATGGGCGAGCGGCGCTGGCGCGCCTGCGAGCAGGCCGGCCTGGAGCAGATCCCGGCCATCGTCCGCGAGACGTCCGACGACGACATGCTCAGGGACGCGCTGATCGAGAACCTGCACCGGGAACAGCTCAACCCGCTGGAAGAGGCGGCGGCGTATCAGCAGTTGCTGGATGACTTCTCCGCCACTCACGAGGAGCTGGCCCGGAAGATCGGCCGCTCGCGGCCGCACATCTCGAACACCATCCGGCTGCTCAGCCTGCCGGCCAACGTGCAGAAGCGGGTGGCAGCCGGGGTGCTGAGCGCCGGTCACGCCCGGGCCCTGCTGACGGTGGAGGACCTGCAGGCGCAGGAGCACCTCGCGCACCGGATCGTGGCCGAGGGCCTGTCCGTCCGTGCCGTGGAGGAGATCGTCGCGCTCGGCGCCCAGGCCGCGAAGACGCCCCGCCAGCACGACGCTCGGCCGAAGCCCGTCGCTCCCGGGCTGAAGGACCTGGCCGACCGGCTCTCCGACGTGTTCGACACCCGGGTGAAGGTGGAACTGGGCCAGCGCAAGGGGAAGATCGTCGTCGAGTTCGCCTCGCTCGAGGACCTGGACAGGATCATCGAGACCATGACGCCCGGCTGGGTGCGCTCCCGCAGCGCCTGAGGTCGCCAGCGCCAGCGCGGGTGCGGCGCGGGTTTTGGATTCACGTGAAACATCGCGCCGTCTCCTGGGCGGCGCGCCTTTTGATTCACGTGAAACTTACGCCCCGTCGCCGGTGGCGCCGACCGCCCGAGGTCGGCTGGAGAGCGCGTCCGTCGCGGCGCGGAGAGCGGACAGGAACGCCTCGACGTCATCCTCGGTCGTGTCGAAGGCGGCCATCCAGCGGACGACGTTCTCGGCGGGGTCCCAGACGTGAAACGGCCAGTCGCGCCGGAGGGGCTCGATCAGCGCCGGGTCCAGCACGGCGAAGACGCCGTTCGACTCGACCGGGTGCCGCAGCCGGACGCCCGGGATGCGCAGAGCGCCGTCGGCGAGCCGGCGCGCCATCGCATTGGCCTGCCGGGCGTTGCGCAGCCACAGGTCGTCGTCGAGCAGCGCGTTGAACTGCGCCGCCAGGTAGCGCATCTTGGACGCGAGCTGCATCTGCTGCTTGCGCTGGTAGGGCACGGTCGTGGTGAGCGAGGAGTTCATCACGATCAGCGCCTCGGCCCCGATGGCCCCGTTCTTCGTCCCCCCGAAGCTCAGCACATCGACCTGCGCCGACAGGTCGGCCAGCGAGCAGCCCAGGAACGCGGCCGCGTTGGCCAGCCGGGCACCGTCCATGAACAGCAGCAGCCCGCTCGCCCGGCAGAACTCGCGCAGCCGCCGCAGTTCGTCGATCGTGTAGCAGGTGCCCACCTCGGTGGCCTGGGCGACGGCCACCACGCCAGGCTGCGCCCGGTGCTCGTCGCCGCGCCCGCCCAGCCGCGTCGCCACCAGTTCGGGGGTCAGCTTGCCGTCGGGCGCCGAGACGGTCAGCAGCTTGCAGCCGACGATCCGCTCCGGCGCCCCGCCCTCGTCCACGTTGAGGTGGCTTCCCTCGGCGCAGATCACGGACTGATGCGGGCCCAGCATGAGGCTGATCCCGAGCACGTTGGCCGCCGTGCCGTTGAACACGAAGAACACTCCGGCCGCGCCGAACGCCTCGGACAGCCGGGCCGCCGCTCGGCCCGTCCACGGGTCGCCGCCGTACGCGGTCACGTGGCCCAGGTTCGCCTCGCCGAGAGCGGCCAGTACCGCGGGGTGGGCGCCGGCGTAATTATCGCTGCTGAAGCTCTTGCGGACGGGCGCCGGGCGAGGTGTCAGTGCTGAGGTCACTCGCTGAGCCTAGCGACGGGCCAGTAGGTACGATGTCTGGGTAGGACCGGGGACGCACCCAGGCAGGACCGCAGCCCAGCCCGCGGCTTCCCGGTAGTTGGAGCAGCTGCCACGATCTCAGAGGTGCTACGTGTCGCGCCGCCTCGCCAGCATCACCCTTGACAACATCAGCGATCTGCCCCCCAGGTGCCGACGCTGCGTCTTCTGGGAACTCGACCCGGTGGGCTTCGCCAGGGCCCATGAGGAGGGCGATCCCGGGCTGGAGAAGGAAGCCTGGGTCTCCTCGGTGCTGCTGGAGTGGGGCAGTTGCGGGAAGATCGTCTACCTCGACGGCGTCCCGGCCGGCTACGTGATGTACGCCCCGCCGCAGCACGTCCCGCGGTCGGTGGCGTTCCCGACCAGCCCGGTGAGTGCCGACGCGGTGCTGCTGATGACCGCACACGTGCTCGCCGAGTTCGCCGACGGCGGACTCGGCCGGATGCTGGTTCAGGGAGTGGCGAAGGACATGACCAGACGTGGCGTCAAGGCCATCGAGGCGTTCGGGGATCTGCGATGGAACGGTCCGTCTTGCGTGGTGCCGGCCGACTACCTGCTCGCGGTAGGGTTCAAGACCGTCCGCCAGCACGCTCGTTACCCGCGGCTGCGGCTCGAGCTCAAGACCGCTCTGTCCTGGCGTGAGGACGTCGAGGTGGCGCTGGAGCGCCTGATCGGTTCGATGACGCCGGAACGGACGCTCCGTCTGGCGTAGGCCACGACCGGCCCGCGAAAACGCGCGCAGGGCCCGGCTGCGGACGGCCGCAGCGAGACCCCGCGCGCACTCGAACGGTGATCAGGTCAGATGAAGTCGGCGAGCTCGCGGAGCAGCGCGGACTTGGGCCGGGCGCCCACGATCTCCTTCACGACCTCCCCGTCCTTGAAGACGCTCAGCGTCGGGATATTCAAGATCCCGTAGCGCTGTGACGTCAGCGGGTTCTGGTCGACGTTCAGCTTGACGACGTCGATCTTGTCGGCGTGCTCGCTGGCGATCTCCTCGAGCACCGGCGAGACCTGCCGGCACGGACCACACCATTCGGCCCAGTAGTCGACGACAACGGGCTTGTCGCTCTTCAGCACCTCGGCCTCGAAGGTGGCGTCGGTTACGTTCTTGGTTGCGCCCACGGTGCGGACTTCCTTCCATTCCTCAGAACGTGACGGTGGATACAGGCCGGCGATCCGGCCGCAGTGCCGACCCAGGTCTTCAGGATTCGTGCTCGGCTAGCCATCGCTCCGCGTCCAGGGCCGCCGCGCAGCCGGTCCCGGCGGCGGTGACCGCCTGCCGGTAGGTGTGGTCCACCACGTCTCCGGCCGCGAACACGCCGTCGATCGCGGTCCGCGTGGACGGCTGGTCGACGATCAGATAGCCCTCCGGGTCGGTGGGGAGCTGGCCGGTGAACAGCTCGCTGCGCGGATCGTGGCCGATCGCGACGAACACGCCGGTGACCGGGAGCGTGCTCTCCTCGCCGGTCTTGACGTTCTTGATCCGCACGCCGCTGACCCGGTCGTCGCCGAGGATCTCCGTCACCTCGCTGTCCCACGCGAAAGCAACCTTCGGGTTGGCGAACGCCCGGTCCTGCATGATCTTGGAGGCGCGCAGCTGGTCGCGGCGGTGTATGACGGTGACCGAGCGCGCGAACCTGGTCAGGAACGTCGCCTCCTCCATCGCCGAGTCACCGCCGCCCACGACCGCGATGTCCTGCTCCCGGAAGAAGAAGCCGTCACAGGTCGCGCACCAGGACACGCCGTGCCCGGCCAGCAGGTCCTCGCCGGGCACGCCGAGCTCCCGGTAACCCGAGCCGGTCGCGATGATCACGGTCTTGGCCAGGTGGGTGTCGTCACCCACCCTGACGACCTTCGGGTCCGCGGCCAGGTCCACCTCGGTGACGTCGTCGGCGACCAGTTCGGCGCCGAAGCGCTCAGCCTGCTTGCGGATGGCGTCCATCAGGTCGGGGCCCAGCACCCCATCGGGGAATCCGGGGTAGTTCTCGACGTCGGTGGTCTTCATCAGCGCACCACCCGAGGTCACCGACCCCTCGAAAAGCAGGGGATGCAGCCGCGCCCGCGCCGCGTACAGCGCGGCCGTGTAGCCGGCCGGGCCGGAACCGATGATGATCACATTCCGAACGTCGGTCACTTGACGATGCCCTTCCGTGAACATGCAGCGGGGTCAACAGATCTGAGGGCCTGGAGATTCCCGTGCTCGCGGGTCAGCCGGCCGTGCTCATCTCGGCGTGCCGCAGCACGTCGCCACGGGCCGCCGAGCAGCCTGTGCCGACCACCCACACCTGCAGCGGGGCGGCCTGCGAGAGCTCTGTGACGATAATGGTCGCCGGCGCATCCTGGTACCGCGCGACGTCGACGAGCAGCACGACCTCTCCGGCGGCGATCCGGTTGACGCACCCCTGCAGGACGGACACCGCCAGGCGGCCGAACGTGGCCGGGCGGCCGGCCTGGCCCACGGAGCCGCTGCTCGTCTTGGTCATCGGTCCCGCGAAGGCCGCGCTCGAGCCGTATTTGGTCACCGCCGCGGTGACCTGGGCGGGCAGGCCGCCGGAGGTGAAGTTGGTGCCGGTCGAGACCGGCCTGATGCTCTCCAGCAACGCGCCGCGCCGGTACTGCAGCGCGGGACCGAGGGCAGGGGCGCCCGCCGCCCCGGGGACAGAGGCCGAGGACGGCGCTTCGGCGGAGCTGCTGCTCGGCCCGGACGAGCCAGAGCGGAGAATCTGGTACATCCCGCCTCCGATGATCACCACCGCGGCGAACGTGGCGGCCAGGCCGAGTGCGAGCTTCGGGGTCACGGCGGGCAGGCGCGGACGCCGGCCGCTTCGGCGCAGGCCGCCGGGAGCATGCTCATAGCGCGAGC
>JASIJN010000449.1 GCA_030050125.1 Streptosporangiaceae bacterium
GGCGGCCCAGGCCGAGACGGTCCGCAAGATGGTGGTCGCGATGTCCCGCGACATCAGGGTCCTGGTGATCAAGCTCGCGGACCGGCTGCACAACATGCGGACGCTGCGTTACCTTCCGCGCGAGAAGCAGGAGCAGAAATCCCGCGAGGTGCTGGAGATCTTCGCGCCGCTCGCGCACCGGCTGGGCATGAACACGGCCAAGTGGGAGCTCGAGGACCTGGCCTTCTCGATGCTGTTCCCCAAGCGCTACGACGAGATCGCGCGGCTGGTCTCCGAGCGCGCGCCGCGCCGGGACGTCTTCCTGCAGGACGTGATCGAGTATGTGTCAGCGGACCTGCGCGAGGCCAAGATCAAGGCGCGGGTCACCGGCCGTCCGAAGCATTACTACTCCGTCTACCAGAAGATGATCGCGAGGAACGTCGGCTTCGACGACATCTATGACCTGGTAGGCATTCGCGTGCTGGTCGACTCGGTGCGTGACTGTTACGCGGTTCTCGGCACCGTCCACGCCCGATGGAACCCGGTTCCCGGCCGGTTCAAGGACTACATCGCGATGCCGAAGTTCAACCTGTACCAGTCGCTGCACACCACCGTGATCGGGCCCGAGGGCAAGCCGGTGGAGCTGCAGATCAGAACCTGGGGCATGCACCGGCGGGCCGAGTACGGCGTGGCAGCGCACTGGAAGTACAAGGAAGAGACGATGGCCGGCGGCGGACAGGGCACCGCGGACCTGGCCTGGCTGCGCCAGCTCGTGGACTGGCAGCGGGAGACCACCGACCCGGCCGAGTTCCTCGAGTCGCTGCGGTTCGACCTCGGAGCCGGCGAGGTATACGTGTTCACGCCGCGCGGCGAGGTGATAGCGCTGCCGCAGGGCGCGACGCCGGTGGACTTCGCCTACGCCATCCACACCGAGGTGGGACACCGCACGATCGGTGCCCGGGTCAACGGGCGACTGGTCGCGCTGGAGAGCGCGCTGAACAACGGCGACACCGTGGAGATCTTCACCTCCAAGGCCCAGGATGCCGCGCCGAGCCGGGACTGGCTGCAGTTCGTCAAGAGCGCCCGGGCCCGGAACAAGATCAGGCACTGGTTCTCCAAGGAGCGCAGGGAAGCGGCCGCCGAGACCGGGAAGGCCGGGATCGCGCGGATCATGCGCAAGCAGGGACTGCCGCTGCAGCGGCTCGCCACCGCGGACGCGCTGCTCGCCGTGGCCCACGACCTGCGCTACGCCGACCTGTCGGCGCTCTACACGGCGATCGGCGAGGGCCACGTCAGCGCCCAGTCGGTCGTGGCCAAGCTGGTGAAGTCGGCCGGCGGCGTCGAGGGCGCACAGGAGGACCTAGCCGAGACCACGCTGCTCACCCGCGCGCCGAAGCCGCTGCCCGCGGGAGACTCCGGCGTGGTCGTCGAGGGCTCGGCCGACGTGTGGGCGCGCCTGTCCAAGTGCTGCACGCCGGTCCCCGGCGACCGCATCACCGGCTTCGTCACCCGCGGCAACGGCGTCTCGGTACACCGGGCCGACTGCGTGAACCTCCGGCACCTGGTGGAATCCCAGCCGGAGCGGGTGGTCAAGGTGCACTGGTCGCCGCGGGAGGGCTCGCTGTTCCTTGTGGCCATCCAGACCGAGGCGCTCGACCGCACCGGCCTGCTCTCCGACGTCACCCGGGCCATCTCCGACCAGCACGTGAACATCCTGTCCGCGTCGGTGACCACGACCAGGGACCGGGTCGCCGTCAGCCGGTTCACCTTCGAAATGGGCGACCCCAAGCACCTCGGCCACGTGCTGCGCGCGGTCCGCTCGGTGGACGGCGTCTACGACGTCTACCGGATAACGAATTAGCTGTTGGCGCGAGGTCCGGGCGGCCATGAGTGCGAAGTTCGTGCACTTGGGTGTGACCTATATCCACATTCATCGCCGGTCTCGGCCGCTCGGCCGGTGTCCGGGGGTCATGCCGCGGGTTAGCCAGAGAGCTCGGCCAGGGTGCGCTCGGCTTCGGCGAGCCAGGAGCGGCGGGCGGCCAGGGCTTCCTCGGCCCTCCGCTGCGCGCTCGCGTCGCCGCTCGCCTGGGCCCGGAGCAGCTGGCTTTCCAGCTGGCTGATGGCGGAGCGTATCTGCTCCACCGTCCCCCGGGCCCGGGACAGGGCCTCGGGATTCGACCGGCGCCATTGCGTGTCCTCGGCCCGGCGCACCGCTTCCTCGACCCGGCGCAGCCCGCCCTCGAGCCGCTCGTGCGATTCCCTCGGCACGGAGCCCGCCTGCTCCCAGCGCTCCTGGATGGTGCGCAGCGCGGTGCGGGCGGCGCGCGGGTCGGTCACCGGCACCAGCTTCTCGGCCTCGGCGAGCAGCCGGGCCTTGGCGCTCGCGTGCTCCCGCAGCTCGGCATCCTTGGCGTGCAGCACCTGCGCCCGGGCCTGGAAGAACTGGTCCTGTGCCATCTTGAACCTCGCCCACAGCTCTTCCTCGGCGCCGCGGTCGGCCCGGCCCGCCTCCTTCCACGACCGCATCAGGTCACGAAAGGCCGAGGCCGTCGGGCCCCAGTCGGTCGAGGACGCGAGCGCCTCGGCCTCGACGCACAGCTTCTCCTTGCGCGCCCGGGCCAGCTCGCGCTCTTCCTCGAGGCCGGCGAAGTACGCCTTGCGACGCTTGGTGAAGGCGTTGCGCGCGGCCGACAGCCGCTTCCACAGCGCGGTCTCGGTCGCGCGGTCGCCGCGCGGCGCGGCCTTCCACTCGTCCAGCAGCTGCCGCATCCGCTCGCCGCTGATCTTCCAGTGCGTCGCCTCGACGGCGATCCGCTCCGCCTCGGCTACGATGCGCTCCTTGACCTCGTGAGCCTGGCTCTTCGCCTGCTCCCTGGCGGCCTTGTGCTCTTCCCGCCGGGTGTCGACGAGGCCGGTCAGGGCCTCCAGCCTGCCGCGCAGACCGTCCAGGTCGCCGACCGCGTGCGCGTCGGCCACCGCGGCCAGCAGACGGTTGATCGTCGCCTGCGCGTGAGCGGGGGAGAGGTCCGTGGTCGCCATCCGCTGTTCGAGCAGGCCGACCTCGGTCTCCAGCGCCGCGAACTTGCGCTGGAAGAAGGCGAGGGCCTCGTCGGGGCTTCCGGCCTGCCACGAGCCCACCGCCCGCTCACCCGCGGAAGTACGCACGTAGACGGTGCCGTCGTCGGCTACCCTGCCCCACGCATCGCTGGCCGTGCTCACAGCGAACCTCCTGCTCCTGCTGGCCCGAGGGATGGCCCGGACCCCCCGCTGGTCACCTTGCGGGTGACATAGCGCTGGTCATGTCTGCTTGATGGTCACGCTCTCGATCTCGACGCTCTCCTTCGGAGCCCCGCCTCCGGCGGCACTCAACGGGGGCCCGTAGCCCCGCTTTCCCACATTCTGGAGGATATTAAGCCCGCTAAGGATCTTGCCAAACGGTGTGTAGTCAGGCGGTAGCGACGAGTCCTTATAGACGAGGAAGAACTGGCTCCCGTTGCTGTCCGGCGCACCGGTGTTGGCCATGGCCAAGGTCCCCGCCGGGTACGTCGCCCCGGCGAGGTTCTCGCTCGCGAACTCATATCCGGGCCCGCCGGTTCCCTTGCCGGTCGGGTCACCGCATTGCAGCATGTACAGCCCGTCCGAGGTGCTCAGGCGCGGACACGGAGTGCTGTTGTAGAAGGCCTGATCGGCCAGCGAAACGAAAGAGTTGACCGTGCAGGTGGCCTTGCTGTTCAGCAGGTCGATCACGATCGGGCCGCGGTTGGTCGTGATCGTCGCCTGGTAGCTGGCCTTGTAGTCCGGCGTGGCCGGGGGAAAGTTGACCTTGCGCGCGGCCGGCGGGTTGGCGGTGTAGCTGCAGTGCGTCGTAACGCTGGGTCTGGGCTTGGGCGTGGCCGACGTGTGGGTCGACCGGCCCGCGAGCACCACGCCGCCGACGGTGCCGCCGACCACCACGACTGCGGCGGTGACGCCGATGGACCACACCCGCATCCGCCGTTCCTGCTGGGCACGCCGCGCCAGCCGGCGCTCGTGGCGCTCCTTCGCGAGCTTGCGCTGGCGCTGTTTCTTGCCCGCCACCGGTGCCGGTCCTCCCGTGTGCCTTGAGTAGATTGATCAGCGAAACTTCGCGAATCGTACCTGTGCACAGGGCAAATTGGCGCCGCCGTTACCTGTTCGCCGCACCAACCGCGTCCTGTCTGTGTCCTGGCGGCCCACCGCCGCGCGGGGCGGCCGGCGCGGATAGCCTGTAGGCACAAGTTCCCCTGCCCCGCTGAAGGAGGGCCAGCCGTGCTTGTAGCCGGGTTCCCGGCCGGTTCGTTCGCCGCCAACTGCTACCTGGTGGCGGCCGGGCCAGGCGAGCGATGCCTGATCATCGATCCGGGCCAGGATGCGGAGCAGGGTATCGAGGAGATCGTCGGGCGTTACAAGCTGCAGCCCGCCGCGGTGCTGCTCACCCACGGCCACGTGGATCACATCTGGTCGGTGGCCCCGGTGTGCGGGGCCCGCGACATCCCGGCCTACATCCACCCGGATGACCGGGGACTGCTGACCGACCCGGGCCGCGGGCTGTCGCTACGGCCGGGACAGCGGTTGTTCGGCGGGATCACGTTCAGCGAGCCCGACGACGTCAGGGAACTGGCCGATGGCGCCGTGCTGGACCTGGCCGGAGTCCAGGTCATCGTCGACCACGCCCCGGGACACACCCCGGGCTCGGTGACGTTCCGGGTGCCGGCCGCCGCCGAGCCGGGCACGCTGTTCAGCGGAGACCTGCTGTTCGCCGGCTCGATCGGGCGCACCGACCTGCCCGGCGGGGACCACGCCACGATCCTGGACAGCCTGGCCCGGGTCTGCCTGCCCCTGCCCGACGACACCGAGGTGCTGTGCGGGCACGGCCCGGCTACCACGATCGGCGCCGAGCGCCGGTCCAACCCGTTCCTGGCCGGCCTGGTCGCCCCGGGCGGCGAGGAGCCTGCGGTCCCCACGATGCCCGGCGCGCGTCGGCCCACGGGCTTGTAGCCGTGATCCGGACACACGACGCGGGCACGCTGCGTCTCTCCGACGAGGGCCGGAACGTCACGCTGGCCGGATGGGTGGCCCGCCGCCGGGATCACGGCGGCGTGGTGTTCATCGACCTGCGGGACGCCAGCGGGGTGGTGCAGGTGGTGTTCCGCCAGGAGGACGTCGCGCACGACCTGCGGGCTGAGTTCTGTGTCCTGGTGACCGGCACGGTGCGCCGCCGCCCGGCTGGGAACGAGAACCCGGAGCTGGCCACCGGCGAGGTCGAGGTCGCGGTGACCGACGTCGAGGTGCTGGCCGAGTCGGACCCGCTGCCGTTCCAGGTCGAGGGGGCCGCGGAGCTGAACGAGGAGGTGCGGCTGCGCTATCGCTATCTCGACATCAGGCGAGCGGAGATGGCGGCGGCGCTGCGGGCCAGGTCCAGGGCGGCGTACCTGGTCGGCGACGTGATGCGGGACCACGGCTTCGTGAACGTGGAGACGCCGTTCCTGACCAGGTCCACTCCGGAGGGTGCCCGCGACTTCCTGGTGCCGGTCCGGCTGCGCCCGGGCAACTGGTACGCGCTGCCGCAGTCGCCGCAGCTGTTCAAGCAGCTGCTGATGGTGGCCGGGCTGGAACGCTACTACCAGCTGGTGCGCTGCTTCCGGGACGAGGACTTCCGCGCCGACCGGCAGCCCGAGTTCACCCAGATCGACATTGAGATGTCCTTCGTCACCCGCGAGGACGTCGTCGCGGTGGCCGAGAACCTGGTCGAGCGGCTGTGGACGGAGATCGCCGGCTACCGGGTACCGCGGCCGATCCCGCGGATCACCTACGCCGACGCGATGGCGCGGTTCGGGTCGGACAAGCCCGACCTGCGGTTCGGCTGCGAGCTGGCCGACCTGACCGGATATTTCGCCCAGACCGAGTTCCGGGTGTTCCAGGCGCCGCACGTGGGAGCGGTGGTCATGCCGGGCGGTGCGGCGCAGACCCGCAAGGAGCTGGACGGCTGGCAGGAATGGGCGCACTCGCGCGGCGCCAGGGGCCTGGCCTACGTGCTGATCGACCCCGGCGGCCAGGTGTCGGACTCGGGCCCGGTCGCCAGGCACCTGTCCGAGGCCGAGCGGGCCGGGCTGCCGGCCGCGGCGGGCGCGGGCCCGTCCGACTGCGTGTTCTTCGCCGCGGGGTCAGCCAACGCGGCCCGCGAGCTGCTCGGGGCCGCCCGGCTGGAGATCGGGCACCGGTGCGGGCTGATCGACCCGGCGGCGTGGGCGTTCACCTGGGTGGTGGACGCGCCGATGTTCGAGGACGACGGCACCGGGGGCTGGACGGCGGTGCATCACCCGTTCACCGCCCCGCTGCCCGAATGGGCGGACAAGTTCGCGTCCGAGCCGGCCGGGGCCCTGGCCGACGCCTACGACATCGTCTGTAACGGGA